>CAYWIC010000229.1:0-6673 GCA_964458115.1 uncultured Anaerolineales bacterium
GGCACCTTCTGCAACCAGCTCCATATAGGCGGTATTAACACCATCAACGTTTTCCTGAACGTAGTTGATGCCATCCCACTGAGCCTGTGACCAGCCACCATCATCGTGGTTGCTGAGCATCACCACTGCAACATTGAATTTACCTTCTTCAACATCGGGGATCATCAAGCCACCCGTTTCAGCAGGCTCCTCGGCCTCTTCGGCCTCAGCAGGCTCTTCTGCCATCTCTTCTTCTTCAGCCGGTTCTTCCGCGGGTGCTTCAGGGGCTGCGGGAGCGCAAGCACTCAGCACCATCGCCACGATGATCAGCATACTAAATAACCAAACAACTTTATTCTTCATGAGAAAACTCCTCCGAAATGTCTCTTGATAGAAATTTGAACGTCAATCACATGATTAAACAATCTCGTAAATCTCTTGGGCTTGGGCCTCCTTTCTCAGATAATCAAATCTAAATAGAAAGTCTACGAATATTGTACACTATGGGACGATCCAAGTACCAGTTTCGCCGCGCAACGCGCGTCCGATATTTTCAGGGTCTGTAATAAGCGCCTGCTTACCACCTGCTTCCAAGAACCAAATGATGGCTTCAACTTTTGGTGCCATAGAACCCTTCGCAAAGTGAGTCCCTTCTGCCAGATACTGCTTGGCTTCCGCAACTGTCATTTTGTCAATCCACTTTTGCTCCGGTTTCCCAAAATTGAGGGCTACTTTTTCCACAGCTGTTGAGATCAACAACAAATCCGCACCAAGCTCTTGGGCCAATAAACTACTGGCGAAGTCTTTATCGATTACTGCTGCCACACCAGCGAATTGACGATTTCCTTTGTCAACTACGGGGATCCCACCGCCGCCAACAGTTATCACTGCCGTCCCAGAATCAAGCAGCGCTTTTACTGCTTTGAATTCCAGAACCTCGATCGGCTTGGGAGAGGGCACCACTCGACGCCAGCCACGACCAGCGTCTTCTACCACGCTCCAGCCCAGTTCGGCTTCACGAGTTTTGGCCTCAGTCGCATCCATGAAACTTCCGATGGGTTTGGATGGCTCATTGAAGGCTGGGTCTGCCGAATCAACAGCAACCTGAGTTACGACGGTAGCGACCGGCTTTTCAATTCCGCGGCTTGCGAGCTCATTCTGAAGAGTTTGCTGCAATGCATACCCAATTGCGCCCTGGCTATCTGCACCACAAACCTCCAAGGGCACTTCATGCATGCCTTCAACTTTTGCAGCGATTTCAGATCTGCGCAATATAAATCCAACCTGGGGGCCATTTCCATGACCGATGGCCACATCCCAGCCCGCTTCGATCATGTCGCTGATGTGGTAGGTAGTTTCCTTAGCCGCAGCGTATTGATCTTCAACTGAGCTATGTTTCTTATCCTTTATAAGCGAGTTTCCGCCGATCGCGACGACAGCTAGTTTCCCTTCAGACATATGGTTACCTCATCGTCAAGGCCATAACAGCCTTTTGAGCATGCATTCGGTTTTCGGCCTCGTCGAAGACAACGGAATTCGGTCCATCCATGACCTCACTCGTGACTTCGATATCTCGATCTGCAGGCAAGGGATGCATGTAGATGGCGTCATCTTTCGCCAACCCCATCTTGCGGGCATCAGTGATCCAGCTTTCGTATTTATCTTGAAGAACCTTGCCCTCGTCTGGATCGTGAGTCGTCATCAGGGGACCCCAAGATTTTGCATAAACGATATCAGCATCCCTGAAGCCTTCTTCCATATCGTCAACAACTTCAAAACCGGTCTTATACTTGCGCGCCTGTTCCTGAGCGTGTTCCATAACATCAGGCATTAGATTAAATTCCGGAGGATGCGCCAAAACTACATCCATACCAAAGCGGGGCATCTGCAAAATCAAAGACTGCGGTACCGACATTGGTTTCAGATAGGATGAAGCATAAGCCCAAGAAACAACCATTTTCTTACCCCTCAGATCACGGCCTTTCTTCTCCATGATCGTCATCAGGTCTGCAAGGCATTGATGAGGATGGTAAATCTCACACTGCATGTTGAGAATTGGAACGCGAGATGCGCTGGCCACCAAATTGAGATAACGGTTGCCAATTCCCCAATCCACGTGGCGGATAGCGATGCCATCGAAATATCGTCCAAAAATTTCGCCCATTTCTGTCTCGGTGTCACCGTGAGAGATTTGGGTCGTGCGGCTCTCGATAAATGCAGCATGACCACCTAATTGAGCCATGCCAGCTTCAAAAGAACCACGCGTACGGGTGCTTGAGAAGAAGAACAACATTGCCAACACTTTGTCACGCAAGTATGCATGGGATTCTCCCAAGGCGCGCTTACGTTTCATATCCCAGGCAACATCCAATATCGTTTCGACTTCTTCTTTGCTGAAATCCAGGTCGCCGATTAAGTCTCGGCCTCTTAAATCAGATTGCATTTTTGTCTCCTACTGACTACGAAGTTCACCCAAAATACTAACTAGTGAATTTCGTGTTCTATTTGGATTCTAATTATTCCATTGCCCCAAGAACAGAGGCCAAGAGCGACATTCGCATGACAACACCGTTGAAGGCTTCCTGCCAGTAGCGAGACCAGCGGGTGATGTCTACATCGGGGGGAATCTCATCCATGCGAGGAAGTGAGTGCAGCAGGATGGAATCGGACTTGGCCTTGTTGACCAACAAATCTTTGGTAATCTTGAAATTCGCTGGGGTTAGGTCCACATCACCCTCGCGCTCATCACGGGATTTTGTGTAATCGGGCTGAACAGTAGGTTCAACCAAAATAACATCAGCCTCGGCAATCACATCACCGACATGATCTGCAAATGCAAAGTCGAGGCCCATAGCTGTGAAATCTTCCTGGTAGTTCTCCGGCATTTCCATTCCCGGAGGGGCCACGAAGGTTATCGGGCAATCGAATTGGGTCAGGGCGTGGCCAAGAGAGTGCATTGTGCGCATGCGCATATCTCCAACGGCTACCCAGCGCAAACCATCGATCTGACCTTTTTCGCGCAGAACGGTGTACAGATCGGTCAAAATCTGCGTTGGATGTTCACCCCAACCATCGCCGCCATTGATGATCGGCACAGAGGCCCATTTTGCAGCCTCATGAGGAGCGCCCAGCTGGAAGTGTCGCATAACGATCACATCGCCGTAAAACTCCAACATCTTGACTGTGTCCTTGATCGACTCTTGGTAGAAATCACCGGCGCGCGTCATTTTGGCATCAGAGAAACCTGTCACCTGGCCGCCAAGGCGGAGCATGGCAGCTTCGTGAGCCAATCGAGTGCGAGTACTGGGCTGATAGAATGCCGTTACCAGAGTCTTCTCTTTTAGAATATCTGTATTGCGGCGGTTTCGAGCAATGGGCTCCAAATGTTCTGCAACTTCAAACAGTCGGAAGAATTCATTTCGCTCGAACTCTTTCAAAGATAAAATGTCACGACCTAAAAAACTACGCATTTTGGAAAAACCTCCAGATTGAAATATGTTTTAATTTGCTAGGGGTTAGGAGTTAGACGTTAGATTACAAATCTAACACCTTACTCGTAACTCCTAACTTTTATTCAACTCTCCTGACTACATGGAAACGAAAGTAGCCTGGTAAGAAATAACTAAACGAATAATCGATTGGTTCGCCGGTGATGTTATACAACAGAGATTCAAATCGCAGCACAGAATCGCCTCGCTGGATATCCAATGCTCGAGCGACTTCAGAATCCGCTGCTACTGCATTGATCTCGCAGCGCGAATGCTCGAGGCCAGGATCGCCCCGTCTAAGTAAGAGGTCCAGCACCGACCCTGTAAATGTAGGTCCAATCTCATCGGGGACAAGTAAATCCTGACGCAAAGTATCCACCAAATAGGCAACCGGTCTTTCATCTGCCAAAATCACACGCGAGATACAACGTACAGTTTCCCCCTGTTCAATCTGTAATTTGGCCGCCACGACTGCATCTGCCTCACACTCTGCCATGTGAAACTCACCCATGGATACAGGCAACCCAATGCGGTCAGATAAGGTTTCAATACTTTCTAGGATTTCAAGACCGCTGTCGATCACATGGGTTGGGCGCACGACAAATGTTCCCACACCTTGACGGCGGCGGAGCAAGCCCTGCGTCTCGAAGGTTCGCATGGCTTCACGCAACGTGGCACGTGATACGCCCAATTTTTTTGCTAATACTGGCTCAGAGTTCAACTGCTCACCCGGTTCAGCATGCGCAATGATCTCATTCAGTTGGTTATGAAGTTTCTCGGATCGGCTAAGCTCGCTCATCAGATAAGTTTCAGGGTATCACTAGTCTTCAAGTACAGGGATAAATTCAAACTTGGTCACATCTACAAGGCCAAGATCGGATATACGCAATTCTGGGATCACGACCAATGCCAACAAACTAAGTTGCATATTAGGGTTATTGAGACTGCACCCACAAGCCTCGAAACCTTCTAAAACAGAAGCGGCTTTCTTCGAAACCACTTCAGCGCGCGCAGTGGACATTAAGCCCGCAATAGACAGTTCGACTTGACCAATCACTCGGCCATCTTTAACGACCACTTGGCCGCCATTGATCTGTCCCAACATATTCGCGGCCAGCGCCATATCGGAATCGCTGGTGCCCACGACGATCATATGGTGGCTATCATGGGCAACCGTGGTGCCGATGGCACAGGGTTCTGTGAATCCAAAGCCATGAACTAATCCGACAAACACCTTGCCAATACCCTTGTGTCTCTCCACCAGGGCGATTTTAACGATATCTTTCTCGATATCTGCTTGAACCTCGCCGTTTACCACCTGAACTTCCATTTTCAAATGGTTGGTTGGAGCCTGGTTTTCGATCACACCGATAACGTTAGCGGTGCGCGTTTTACCAGTCGCCGGAATACGGAAATCTTCCGCATTGATGATCCTGCCAAGGTTGATAGATTTTGTGGCCCATTCAGGATATTCGAATAAAGGCAGTTCGATAAGCAGTTCACCACCATCTGCGATTACCTGCCCTTTGGCAATGACCTTCTCGGCCTGGAAATTCGAGAGGTCTCTGACCAAGAGGATATCAGCGTAACGCCCAGGCGCGATCATACCCAAATCGAGCGCTACCCCAAAATGTTCTGCTGTGTTCAAGGTTGCCATCTGAATAACCGTGATTGGGTCCAAACCTTGCTCGATTGCGTGGCGCACAACCCGGTCCATATGGCCTTCTTCCACCAACGTCTGGGAGTGTGAATCATCCGTACAGAGCAAGAAATGTCGGGGGTCAAGGCCATCATCCAAAACCGCCCGCATCTGGGTAGCCACATCGAGCCAGGCAGAGCCATAGCGCATCATGACCTTCATGCCCTGGCGTACACGGGCAATGGCATCTTCTTTCGTCGTACCCTCGTGCTCATCTTCGGGACCGCCAGCCACATACCCGTGGAATGGGATCCCCAAATCTGGTGAGGCGTAATGTCCGCCAACGACTTTTCCTGCCGCGCGCGTGGCAGCCATTTCGGCGTGCATCTGCTCGTCGCTCTCGAAAACGCCAGGGAAGTTCATCATTTCACCCAAACCAATGATCCCATCCCAATTCATTGCCTCCGCGATTTCCTCCGGCCCGATGCTAGCACCGGGGGTCTCCAAACCCGGAGCGGATGGAACACAGGAGGGAGCTTGCACCCAAACATGGATGGGTTGCACAGCCGCTTCATCGACCATCAACTTGACACCCTTCAAGCCAAATACATTGGCGATCTCGTGAGGGTCAATGAACATACCTGTAGTTCCTCGTCGTGCCACAGCACGCACGAACTCCGTCACAGTCACCATGCCCGATTCGACATGCATGTGCGCATCGAGCAACCCGGGTACAAGATGACAGCCATCTGCATCGATTACCTGGGTTTTCTCTCCGATTGTGTGGGAAGCATCAGGACCCACATAAGCTATACGTTCCCCGATGATGGCAATATCCGTATTCGGGATGATCTCCCCAGATTGCACATTCACCCACTGTCCGTTTTCAATCACCAAATCAGCAGATGCGCGCCCCATGGCAACATCAACCAAGGTTTGCGTCCGTTGTGTTATGTTCTCAGTCATAATACATACCCATTAGTATTGAACCGTGCCTGTATTGGCAACATAGGCCTCAAGCAAGTAATCATATTTTCCTGTATTGATATTCCAAATTTCAACCAAACGATCCCAATCGAAGAGATCACCACGTGAAACGATACTAAGCTTATCATAATACTGCATTAAATTAGTATCTACGATTTGATTCTCACCTGAAGCCAGGGTTTCCAGATATCCATCAGGAATATCACGCCGAAAATGACCAATCCGCCAAACTTCCAGATCCAATGTCGGTAATCGGGCCATTAAAGGGTCTGAAAGAGCAAATAGATCAATCACATGCACATCTGGCCCAGTCACATAACCATGATCTCCTAATGCGCCTGCAATTTCGACTTCAGGGTTTTCTTTTACGGAGATCCATTGGCGGCCAGCATATCTAGAACCTGGAAACACCTGGGAACGATTATCTACCAGCAAACCTGCACTTCTAAAATAGAACAAGCGCTCGTCAGAGATGCCCTTCTCATCTATCTTGGGCTTGTTTTCGAATTTTTCGATGGGATGCGAGGTGACCATGATCGGTGGACGTGGTGAGGCAAGGCCAACAACGAGCACAACCGCC
>CAYWIC010000230.1:0-6660 GCA_964458115.1 uncultured Anaerolineales bacterium
ACTTGACCCAAGAGGGTTTTGAGAAACTCCAACAGGAACTTGAGTATCTCCGCACATCCCGCCGTCAGGAAGTTGCCGACCGCTTGCGTGAGGCGCTGGAGGATGGCGACTCGGGTGTGGATGCCGATGCTGAATGCGATGCTGCTCGCAACGAGCAAGCTTTTGTGGAGGGTCGCATTCAAGAGCTAGAACTCATTCTAGCCAATGCACAACTCATCAATGAAGACCAGAAACGAGATGAAATCCAGATTGGATCGAAAGTAACCATTCAAGAAGAAGATTTCGACCCGGAAAAATACACGATCGTAGGTGCTGTTGAGGCGCACCCAAGCAATGGTCGTATTTCCAATGAATCTCCTTTGGGGAGAGCACTCATTGGTCATAAAGCCAAAGAAGATGTGACCGTACAGGCTCCTAATGGCTCGTTTACCGTGAAAATTTTGAAGGTTGAATAAACTGGGGCTTGACCCATTTAGCCCCGCGCGAGTACACTCGGCGCGGGGCTTTTTTGTTACCAATTGACCATTCCAGTTCGGAACGGATATATCCCTTGGCAGGCTACAAGCTACGTACAAGGAAACCACAAAATGTCAAAAGAATACTCCAACTTAGAGCAGATAAGACTTGAAAAAATCGATGAGCTTCGCGCGGAGGGCATCGAACCCTACCCACACCGGGTCGAGCGTAGCCATACGAATATTGAGGCCATACAGGCGTTTGAGGCCATTGAGAACCACGAGGACGCCAAAGAATTGCAGGTTACGTTGGTAGGCAGGCTGCGCTCAATGCGGCCGATGGGCAAGATCACTTTCGCTCACATCGAAGATGGTCACGGGCGCATCCAATTCTTCTTTCGAGCAAACGACATCGGCAAAGAACAACTCACATTCTTCAACCGCGCGTTTGATCTGGGCGACTTCATCCAGGCCAGCGGAAAGATGTTCCGCACTCGCGCGGGCGAGGTCTCATTATGGGTCGAATCTTTCCGCATGTTGGCCAAGGCTGTGACGCCCTTGCCGGCTGCAAAAGATGAAGTCGTTGACGGAGAAGTCATCCAACACGCAACGCTCGCTGACCCTGAAACGCGTTATCGCCAGCGTTATGCAGATCTGGCCGTAAATGAAGATGTGCGCAATATATTCCGCACACGAGCAGCCATAATACGCGCCTTGCAGAATTTCATGGATGAGCATGGGTTTCTAGAAGTCGAAACGCCCATCCTTCAACCGATCTATGGCGGTGCAGCAGCCCAACCATTCGTCACTCACCACAACCAACTCAAACAAGAACTTTACTTGCGAATTTCTTTCGAACTGTATCTCAAACGTCTCTTGGTGGGGGGCTTCGAGCGAGTCTATGAGATTGGGCGCGATTTCCGCAATGAAGGTGTTTCCTTCAAACACAACCCTGAGTTTACTCAGTTGGAGTTCTATTGGGCCTACGCTGACTACAACCAGGTCATGGAACTGACCGAAAACATGATCGCTTATGTAGCTGACCAAGTGTTTGGACGGCGTACGTTCACTTATCAGGGTTATGAAATCAACCTCGATCCACCCTGGGAGCGGATTGAATTACGTCAGGGCTTGATTCAGGCCACGGGTATCGATATCACCGAACATCCCACATCCGAGACCCTGGCCGCGGCGATGAAAGCCAAAGGCATGGAAGTCAAACCCGATTCGGCACGCGGCAAGCTGATCGACGCGCTGATCAGCAACCATCTCGAACCCAAGCTTATCCAACCAACCTTCCTCTATAACTACCCCAGGGAAATCTCCCCCCTGGCTAAAAGCATGCAGGGAGATCCCCAGACAGTAGAACGATTCGAGGGCTTCTTTGGTGGTATGGAACTGTGCAACGCCTTCACAGAGCTCAATGATCCCCTGGATCAGAAAGAGCGCTTCGTGGAAATGGGGCGGGATTATGCCGACGACGATGAAGAGCGCCACCCTATGGATGAGGATTATCTACAAGCCATGCGCTATGGGATGCCCCCTAATGGAGGCTTTGGCATGGGCATCGATCGCCTGACGATGTTGTTTACTGATCAGCACAGTATCCGAGAAGTGATCCTCTTCCCCCATCTACGAAGTAGAGAGTGAGTTCAGAAAAATGTGTTGTGGCCTTTGCCCACAACACATTTTTCTGAGAGTTTCCTAATACGAAGAGTGCCGACCGTTTTCGACCTCTACAGGGTCAAAGACAACCACATCTTTGCCGGTCAACTTCTCTTCGACTTTTTGAATGACCATCTCTAGATGGACCGGATGTTTGACGTAGTTGATATCATCTACTGGGATCGTCAAGACTGGGCAGAGATTGAAATTTTCAACCCAATCCTCATATAAATCGTTCAGTTGACCCAAATAGTCTGAACTGATCTTACTTTCGTAGTCTCGCCCGCGCCGCTGAATTCGTCGCTGTAGGGTTTCGACCGTAGCTCTCAAATACACAACTAGGTCTGGAGGGGGCAAGAACTCGCTCAACACCTGATAAAGTTCCTGATAGGTTTCGTAATCACGCTCGCCCATCTGTTTTTGAAGATAGAGGTTGCGAGCAAAGATTTCCGCATCTTCATAGACGCTACGGTCTTGAACAACCGAGGTAGGGTGGTCAATAAGCCGACGGTGGATTCGCAGCCGATGGGTCAAGAAAAATATCTGCGAGTGAAACGCCCAGGCTTTCATATCACCATAGAAATCCGGCAAATAGGGATTTTCCGTTTCGGGTTCGTAGAAGGGTTTCCACCCCAGATTCTTGCTGATCATACTTACCAGGGTTGATTTTCCAACACCAATATTCCCTGCGACTGCCACAAATTTTTTCATCTATTCATCATCCCTGCACAAATACGCTACAGCTTGTCCGGCCTCGTTATCCATGACTAATTCCAAATGATGATCAGGGCGAAAAGACGAAACCTCAATCAAACGAATGCACGCCTCCAAGTTTACCTCATCAGGTGCGTGGATCGCTAACTGGTTTGACGAATTGTAGAAAAATTCATCATTGAAGATCACATCGTCATCATCGAGAAAGATTGCCAAGGGGAAGATGCGTGCTTCCACGAGATCCTGGAAGAAGTGGGTTCCAAATGAAGGCTCTGGGGCAGGGCCAATCCCCTCACCCGCCAATTCCACCAGCGAGCGGGTGTTGTAAACATCTGAATAGCGGATATTGACCCCCAAATCGGGATTACGCGTACCCCAACGGCCGGGACCTATACAGATAAAAACTTCATTCGCCAGAATGGTATTCAACCGGCCAATCGCCCGGCCCAATTCAGAACGCGCCGATGGCGTCGGTAATGCGTAATATCCCTCCGGCACCACGAAAAGTACATAACGAATATCCGAAATATGTCCCTGAGGGACCATTCTACTCGTAGAAAACACAATATCCTCGTCCTTCAACTCATCCGGAATATAGGCAGCTTCCTCTTCCGTATGAGCCTGAGGCCGGCATTGTAAGATTGAGATTTTTATATCTGGGTTTAGGTTTTGCAGGTCATCAACATGAATAGCAAACTCCATATCGACCGGGGTTTTGTAATACCGCTCTAGTAGATTGAGAATTCGTTTCATGCGATCAGCAACTTCAGTTCGTTGAATGAGCGAATCGAAGGTGATCACCACCTTTTCAACCTCATCTTCTGTGAGGTTGCTGCGGATTGGGATGAGATACCCCCCTTGATCTAATTGAGCAATATATCGCAATAGTGGATATCTGCGGGTGATTACATCATGAGCCTGTAAGGTTTGGAATTGATTTTCTTTCAGGTTGATCACATCAATAAATTGCTGAGAATATCGCCGGATTACCTTAGGGTCCGATTCTGGCCGTAAGCTGGGGTGGCTCAGTGCTACGAGCCTGGGATAATCGTTTCCAACTCGATCGACAGCGCGCGTTCCCAAGCCCCAAACCAGGCGCAAGAAGCCATCTTCACCCCGGATTCGGGGTGACCAACGATAAAGGTTGCGGCTGAAACCAACTCCCGCAGCATGAGGGAAATAATAATCCCCAAAGTGTTCACCTTCCACAACCTGGATCAGAGTGGCCAGCCGTTCATCATAATCCTGTAAACCCATGGCACGCCGATATAACAATGCATCGGGGTTGAGAGCACTGGCATATACGTGGGAAATCGCCTGTGTAAGGGCGAATAGGTTTTCTTCGGGCGAACTCTGGTTCGGGCAAAAAACACTATCATATTTTCCTGCAAAGGAGGTTCCGAAATTATCTTCGAGCAAGCTAGAAGATCGCACAATAAGTGGTTGATCACCAATTTCAGCCAGCATCTCTTTGAGTTTGTCTACGATGTCAGGAGGGAATTCTGCCTTGGCGTATTCAGCCTGGATGGTCTCGTGTTCAGAAACAATCTGCTCTTCAGGTTTATATTTTTGATCGGCCCAGTGGATCAAATCATTGTAACTCATGAAGGCGTACATCACATCTGAGCCCAGGAAATATGACTCGGGGATTCGCAGGCAATCTCGGATATCATCTCCGGCAACTTCACTCAATATGCGCGCGGCCAAGAGCATGCCCGCCGCTTTTCCGCCGATTTTCCCGTGACCGATTTTGCGCCGCTGGATTTCGAACAGGTCTGTGGCCGTGAACCAGGTTTTCGCGATATTGATATAAGCCAGTTGGTCGCTGATCATCCTACGGATGAGCACAACGATTAATTCATGGTAACGATGCTGGTAATGAGCATGTTTATCTGGAGGTAAATGCTCGATGGCCAATGCCTGCTCGAAAAGCATATCCTGGGGGGCCAATTCGGGGTTGAATGAGATCTCGATCTCTTCCGCCATGGGCACACGTTCGGCGAGAACGTCCTTGACGATTTCTTCGAAATTTTCAAACCTTAGATTGTACGCAAAATAGAAATCTGTCAGGTGTGTGCGCACGCGCGAGAGCCTGATCTCCCACATTTCCTCGGTCTCTTCCCAAAGGGGATCGTGCAAACCCTCGCGCGCCTGAGACTCGATGGCCTTCTGACGCACTTCAGCTTCGAAATCCTTCGGAGAGAGGATACCCCTCTCGAAGAGTTCACGACGCATACGTCCCCGGATGCGCGTCCGCAAGATCGGGTATTGGGCTAAAGACAGATAAATGCGTAAAGCTCGATCTGTGGAAGGATTTGGCAAAGTCATAATACGATGTTCGAAAATGGGGGTGTGGGTTGCAACGAAACCCACACCCCCATTTTCAAATTCAACAAATAATGAAATAAAACTAGTTGCCCAGGTGCATGGGCATAATTACGTGCAAGAAATCCTTCTGGCCAACCGGACGAATGAGCCCTGGACTGGTGTCCGTGGAAGTTTCAAGGGCCACATTGGGCGTCTTGATTACATCCAACACTTCTCGCATAAAGCGCACATTGAACGCAATGACAATAGGTGGTCCTTCGATAGAGGCGTCGATAATGGTCTGATTCGAACCAGTTTCTTCTGATTGCCCCGAAATCTCCACCGTGCCAGGCTGCAACTCTCCTCCCGGGGTGATACTCACCCTGGCAATCAGCGTGCCCTCACGAGCAAAGATTTCTGCCTGCTTGCAGGCTTTTAGAAATGCATCCGTAGAGAGCACTGTGCGAGTTTGATGACCGCGGGGGATGATTTGTTCGTAATCGGGGAAAGTACCTTCGATGATTTGCGTGGCGAGTTCAATATTCGACGATCGGAAGATCACACGCCCACTTTGAGCGGGCATCAACATAGTGACCATTTCATTGCCATCTCCACTCCCTGCTGCAGCCGTAATGCGTGCCAGTTCGCTTAAAGCCCTTGCCGGAATGACCACATGAATAGGTCTAGACACTGGAGAAGAGAGTTCTGCATTTCGAACTGAGAGACGAAAACCATCCGCGGATGCAAATGTGATCTTTTCCTCCTCGACGGTCACAAGAACACCCGTAAGTATAGGGCGCGCTTCATCGGTAGAAGTCGCAAATACTACCTGGTGGATCATTTCCCTTAGGTCAGCCACATTAATCTTAATGCCTTCATCAAGATCTTGTGAGGGCATGGGAGGAAATTCCTGGGCATCAATACATTTGAGATCGGTGTTCGAGGTACCGCAACGAACGTTCATCGTCTGTGTACGTACATTCAAATCCATGCTGACCTGGTTAGGAGGCAGCGTACTTATCAAATCAGTAAATGTTCGTGCAGGAACGGTCGTTGATCCATCTTCCTCGATCTTGGCACCAATCCAACAGGTGATCCCTAGTTCCAAATTAGTCGCCGAAAGGCGTAAACGTCCTTCGTCGCTGGCAACCAAGATGTTACCTAAAACAGGCAGCGTGCTCCGCGGAGACACAGCGCGCGATACTATGCTGAGGCCATTGGCGAGATTCTCTTGCAATACGGATACTTTCATGTAGACCTCTCCTCATTTACAGATGCAATCAGTATACAACGAGAAGCACAAAAATTCCAGTTGGTTCTATAATTGTCTGACAGAATGGTGCTTGAATGCGCCTTTCTATCCGACAATTCCATTCGGTCGCTGTACAGTATTTTATTTTCAGGACTTACACACTTGAAACGGATTGGGCTTGGAATAGGGGGTGGGGGCGTAGCCCCCACCCCCAATTTCCCAGCCCAAACCGGTTCAAGTGTGTAAGTGCAGAAAATAAAATACTGT
>CAYWIC010000231.1:0-6647 GCA_964458115.1 uncultured Anaerolineales bacterium
GCTCAAGGTCGTTCTGGCAGATATCCGTAATGTACTCACACCTCGTGTGTACAAACAGCTTCTGGCTCGCTGGCAGGCGGCTGGTTTCCGCCCCAAGGAGGAAGTCTACGAGAGCGATAATGTCTATTTCATGGACCGCTTGATGATGGATGCGCCTTGGGATTCGCCCAGCCATAAGGCCGACAGCGATCATACGGCTGCCATTCTTTTTACGAGCGGCACTACGGACGATCCCAAGGGTGTGCGTCTGACCCACGCCAACTTGGTCGCCAACTCACTACAAACCCGTCATTGGATCCCGGAAATTCAATACGGGGAGGAGACGTTTTTGGCGGTCATCCCCCTGACTCATAGCTACGGCATGACCACTGCCATGAATATCCCCATCGCCATTGCGGCGACGATTGTTTTGTTGCCGGTGTTCGAATTACAGCAGGTGCTCGATCACATCAAGGAATATAAGCCCACCATATTCCCAGGTGTGCCCTCGATCTATGCCTTCATCAACCAGGCTCCCAACGTGCGCGCTTACGGCCTGTCTTCGATCAAGGCCTGTATCAGTGGTGCAGCTCCGTTGCCTGTTGAAGTTCAGGAGGCTTTTGAGAAGCTCACCCGCGGTCGATTGGTCGAAGGGTATGGTCTGACGGAAGCCGCGCCCGTGACTCATGCTAATCCTCTGACCAGCACGGGAGGGTCAGGCTCAATTGGCATCCCTATTCCTAATACCGACGCTAAGATCGTCGATCTGGTAACCGGGGAAGACCTTCCGCAGGGTATGATCGGCGAGTTGTTGGTCAAAGGTCCCCAGGTCATGCCCGGGTATTGGGCGCCGGACCAAAGTTTAGGCCCAGATCCCGAGAGTGTGTTGCAGGATGGCTGGCTGCATACCGGCGATGTCGCCGTAATGGATGCGGACGGTTTCTTCAAGATCATCAGTCGCAAGCGCGATACCATCATGGCAGGCGAGTTCAGTGTTTATCCCCGCGATGTGGAGGAAGTGCTCTATGAAAATAGCAAAGTCCTGGAAGCTGCTGTGGTGGGAATTTCCGAGGGAGAGAGTGATCAAAAGGTCAAGGCCTTTGTGGTGCCGCGCCCTGGCACCCACCTCTCAAAAGGTGAATTGCTCGATCTATGTCGCGCACGCCTGGACGAATACGCCGTACCCTGGGAGATCGAGTTCAGAGAAGAATTGCCTAAATCCTTTGTTGGTAAGGTGCTGCGGCGTATGTTGGTCGAGGAATAAATGCTTCTACGTATCGCACTGATCATCGGATCGATTACGGCTTCGTTGTTTGTCGTCTTTGGTGGCTTCCTGCTCATTCAACCGGAATGGTTGTTCTCTCGGCTGCGCCAGCGTTCCCCGGAAGTGCTCTATTCCGTGAATACCCTGCAAAAGGTTGTCGCCCTGACCATCGATGACGGACCTGATGAAAAAACCACCGGAAAAATTCTGGATGTGCTGAGGGATCACAGCGCCCAGGCAACATTCTTTTTGATATCGGAGCGCGTACCCGGAAATGAGGTCCTGGTCCAGCGCATGGTCGCCGAAGGGCATGAAATTGGCAATCACATGACCGCAGACGAGCCCAGCATTAATTTACCGATCAGTCAATTCGAGCAGGATCTTGGGGCGGCTGGTGAAGTGCTCTCTGAATTTGGAGACCTGCAATGGATGCGACCAGGTTCAGGCTGGTATAACGATGCCATGTTGGACGTCATTGAAAAGCAAGAGTATCGCTGCGCCCTGGGCTCGGTTTATCCTTACGACCCCCAGGTGGGTTCTGCCTGGTTTTCGACTCACTACGTCCTGTGGAAGATAAAACCCGGCGATATCATCGTATTGCACGATCATCAAGCCCGCGGCAGCCGAACTGCCAAGGCGTTGCAGACCATCTTGCCTGAGTTAGACCGGCGCGGTTATCAGGTCGTTACCTTATCAGAACTCATTAGTTTTCTTGATAAGTAGGCATTTCTAGAGCTTCCCCAATAGTAGAGAGGAGAAATGGAAGAACAAAGAAGCATCTCTCATGTCGTAATACCCCCCGAGAAAGCTCGCCAGATCGTCAGCCGTGTGGAGAAAGCATATCTGCGCGCCTGCGTTTGCCGCGAGAAACAAAAGGCATGTCCCGCCCATTGGTGGGAGGTATGCTTACTCTTCGATAACGCACCTGCTGATGAATTGCGGGATATTCGAGAGATTTCATCTTATGAGGCCCTTTCGATCTTGTCGACGACAACGCAGCGAGGTTCAGTTTCCCGACTCTTCTTTTGGGAAGATGATCACAGCATCACCGAGTTGTGCAGTTGCTGCAATTGCTGCTGTTCTCCGCATCGCAAGCTGATGGAGAAGGGCAATTTCGAATATCAGTTGCGTTCCCCCTATTTGGCTGTGACTGACGAAGAACTCTGTCTGGTTTGTGGGGATTGCCAAAATGTCTGCCCGTTTGACGCCCGGGCAATCGAGGGGGAAGAGATCGTACTGGATCAAGTGCGTTGTTTTGGTTGCGGGCGCTGTCTCGATGAATGCCCCCAAGCGGCGATCCAGTTGATGTCCTTTGAAGGACGCGGAATGGATTTGGGAGTATTTGACTGATGGATGTGAAAAACACAATCAATTGGTTGTTGGTGGAGGATTCGCCAGGAGTGCGCTACCTGGCGCTGCGTGATCTGGTTCAGACTCCTCCCGATGATCTTGAGTTGATCGCTGCCCAAAGGGTTGCGCATCTGCATGGCCCAATCGCCACGATTTTGGATGAAATGGATGAAGCTGGATTTTGGGCCGAGCCTGGCCCAGGCTACAATCCCAAATATCGCGGCACCGTCTGGGTCTTGATCATGCTATCGCAGTTGGGGGCTTCTGTAGATCTTGATGAGCGTATTCAACGCGCCTGCATGTATATCCTGGAAAACAATCTTTCGGCAAATGGGCAGTTCACCGTTTATGGGACCCCCTCGACTACGGCGGACTGCTTGCAAGGCAATATGATAGCGGCAATGATCGATCTGGGCTTTGACGACCCTCGTATGGAGAAGGCCATCGATTGGCTGGCTCGCAGTGTCACGGGGGAAGGCATCGCGCCGAATACCGACCGCAAGGCCAGCCTGCGATATTACGCGGGCAAATGCGGACCCACTTTCGCCTGCGGAGCCAACAACAAGTTGTCTTGCGCCTGGGGCGCGGTCAAGGTAATGCTGGCTTTGAGCAAGATCCCCTCGCAGTATCACACGCCTTTGATCGATAACGCCATTGATCACGGGGTAGAATTCCTGTTCAGCAGGGATCCCGCTGAGGCCGATTACCCCATGGGATGGAATGAAAAGCCCAGCAGGAACTGGTGGAAGTTTGGTTTCCCCGTTTTCTATATCACCGATATGCTGCAAAATGTCGCCACATTGGTCGATCTAGGATACGGTGATGATCCCAGGCTGACGCGCTCGTTGGCGTTGATTCGAGAAAAGGCGGACAATGATGGCCGCTGGGCGTTGGAATATGATTATTCTGGCAAGACGTGGGTAGATTTTGGGGAGAAGAAAAAGACCAATAAATGGGTTACTCTTAGGGCCATCAGGGTGTTGAAAAAGGTTGATCAGAAATAGAAAGAAATCGGATTTTTGCCAGAAACCCAGTTTCATCTCTCTACCATGATTTTATACTGTGATTAGATGAATTATTCTTGAATTGGACATCCACCTTTCATGAATGTCACTCTGAGCGACCACTGGGAGCGAAGAGTCTCTGATAAGATAGTGAAGAAATAATAGAACCCCGGTTTCTCCAAGAAACCGGGGTTCTAGATAGTGCATCAAAACCGTGGACCGCTGTTATTGCCGCGATCTTGACCGCTACCATACGGGACAGGGTGGTAGGTGGGTTCCTGTGTCGAAATTTCTGAGTCTGAGTAAGCTGACTTGGGGGCAGGGCTGAACGATCGGGAGGATCGAGCGCCTACAGCGCGCCCAACTGGGTTAGAGCGACGGTTGCTGCCTACAGGTTGTGGGCGGGTGCGAGAGTTCGATGGTCGCCGATTGGTCTGCTTGCGAGATCTGCTATTTGTAGATCTCATGTTGACCTGGCTGAAAATGCGATCTCCGGCAACAGAGATCGTCCCGATGATCAGAACTCGGATCAGCCACACCATGATGGCCACAAAAATGGGCACAACTTTGAGCAAGGTACCTCGGGCGACGACGGCGTTTCCGAGAGTTTCGTGGTTGAGGATGGCGATGGAGACGCCCCACCAGGTCAGCATAGCGTTCATCAAGGCTGCCAACATCCAGGCCCCGAAAAGATACCAGACCTCGGCCGGTTCGTCGCGTCCTTGTTCAGGAGTGAACAAGCGGGCGATCCCGGCGAAGTCGATGCCACAAAAGGCGATGGAGAGGATCGTTGACCAGCGTACGCCTAAGAATCGCAGGTCACCGAGCAGATCGGAGAGGGCGAAATCGGTAGTAGAATAGTTGAAGACTTCGAAGGCCAATAAAGCAGTTACGATGAGGGCTCCAAAGATCAGGCCGCGTTGGAGGCGCAGCCGCTTTTGAAAGATTGATAATTCAGATAACATGCCAAACCTCCTTGGAATTTGGAAGCGAAATAGGCACCAAATCGCATTCCAGAAGAATAGTTAGGATAAATATAGAACACATGTTCTAATTTGTCAAGGGTGTCTGTCAAACAAAAAAGAGCGCTAAACGAAAACTCTGCGCTCTTTATAGGGATTATGAGTAAAGAAATGGGTCTCTGGGAAACGCGCTATCGGGCTATTCAGACTTAGGAGTACGTGGGGTGCTTCCGACAATTCCTAAAGCCCCATAGTAATAACTCTCATTCGTTATCAAGAAAACCCACATATTTCAGGTTACTTCGCATTTCAAAGAGAGCAAATACATTCAAGATGGCGCCGATAATGGTCAGGCAAACGATGATGACCAGACTCCATTCCAGTGACCAGCTATGGGCGTAGATCATAATAGCCGCAACGACGGTGTCGATGGCGATGCTCAGCCCAGTTGCCAGAACCAACTCGAAGAGTGGGTTTTTAATCATCAGGCGCCAAGTAAATGCCAACCCAGGACAAACCAACAAAAAACTAAGCGTAATGAATATCCGGGTTGGGGATATCTCGTTGCTAAACGTAATCACAGCAGCAATGATCCCCCAAATGGTTAGTGCTAGCGGTCGAAAAAATGTACTTGGCATTTGATCACCCATCTGCCAAGACGAATATCCTGGCATCATCATTTTCAAAGATGACATTAAATCTCGGTGAATGTAATAGCGCCTTTTCTAGCATGTCAAGTGAGCCGATGGGAAGTTCTCCGATCATATTGATTTCTGCTTTCTGGCCATGTGTGATGATCAAGTAGGTTTCGGGGTAGCGGTCGTCGCTCATCCAGATTTCCAATGTTTCAACAGGTTTATCAAGGATTTCCCGGAGTGAATCCCAGGGCTCGGTGGCTATCGATACATATGTATACAACTCGTAATTTTTGAAGAAACCTGGATAATTCCGAGAGCCCTCGATAAACATCGAACCTTCAGGAGCGATGGAATAGAGATATTGCACTGCTTCTACCTCGTTTTCGGAAAATCGGTACTGCAATTCTTTTCCAAAATAGCCAAAGAAAAATCCAGATAGCAAGGCCGAACTCAGGAGGATCACCATGAGTGGTGCGCCTGCGGAACGACCGGAATCTCGGTTTGGGAAAATCGACCCTGCCGCAAGAAATGCAATAAATGGCAGTGTAAATAGGTACACTCTAAAGAGGATCTCACCTCCGTAAGAATTTGCAACCAGCAGCGGCAAGGGTGAAACCGCTAATAGCCAGACTGAAAGATCCCAATAGCCTTTGCGCAATCTACGGATCGCTCCCAACAACGCCAACGTCCAAATGAAAGCGCTAAGAGCTCTTCCGACTAAAGCAACCACCTGTTGCCCTGAGCTAGCCTGATCTAAATCAATGAAACCCTCATCGATTGTTGCCGTTACCTGGCCGATAGAAGTAATGACATCAGGAATCTCATCTAAGAGAAACGACCTCGCTCCAGTCATGTACCAAAGGAGCAAGATAAAAATCATGGCAAATGGAAGATCCTTGGCATTACAACGTTGGAAAACCACCAATGCAAGAACAGAAATGATGGTCATGATCGGGGTGATTTGGTGGCTGAAAGCGATGACGGTAAACAGGAAGAGTGAAACTGCGATCATTTGGCGATATTGGGATTGCGCTAATGATAGCCGTGGAGGGTCTGATCGCGCTCCGCGTTGCAAAATAAAATCTACCAGAGATGTCAGCCATCTAAACTTCAACCATTGTTGTAGATCTTTTCGACTGGGTGGGGGGGATTGCCGAAACCATGTCAGACACACAGCCATGATCACGAGGTGGAAAAAGAAATTTAAAGCTTGTGGTGAGAAATAATCTTGCCCAACCCAATTGGTGAGGAAAAAGAACCAGATACCGAGCCAGATCAGTCGCCGATCATTTGTTATTGCACTGAAGATGCCATATAGAGCGCCAAAATTAAGCAGATTAAAAAACACGGGTGCCCAGGTTGCCATCCCAATCGCGTTTTCCGCGCCATTTACATCGGTGACTCTACTGCAAAAAGGGTGCTAGACCCTCCTCAAAACAGCAAAAGTTTA
>CAYWIC010000232.1:0-6405 GCA_964458115.1 uncultured Anaerolineales bacterium
TATTTTCTAGGTTTTGGGGAGCACTCCCTAAAAGATTTGTCAGTCAATCAGCCCAGGGAGACTAAAGCAGTATCGCCATTTCTATGGGGGAGTTCCAGACTCACTACCATCAGCTAAACATTGCTCAATATTTGATTTTGCATAAGCCCCTTCTTCAGGAGCTCTCTTACCCCTTTGGGTAATTTGTGTTACCTCTCTGGATAGTCCCACGGCGTTTCCCAGAGCCCCGCATTCTTCATGAAATATTTTTGACCTTTTTATGGTCGGTTTACGGAGCAATATTTTCTCGCGTGCTAGGATGATAACCAATGTTCGTGATCTTTTTAATATGGCATAACATTGAGTTATTAACGAGATAAGGCCTCTATGGACAATCATTACGACCTGACAAAAGAAGAAATCGAAGTATTTCAGGCAGAGTCTCAAGAGCAGATACAAATCCTAGACGAAGGTCTTGTTCAACTCGAGCAGAAGGAAGAACACTCTCAATTAATCCAAGAGTTGTTCCGCGCCGCACATACGCTTAAGGGTTCTGCCGGCATGATCGGCCATCGCGACATGGTAGATTTGACGCATGGGCTAGAAACAGCCCTAGACGGCGTGCGCAAAGATAAGGTAAGTATTTCTCCTGAGCTAATTGATTTATGTTTAGAAGCGGTGGATTTTTTGCGCTTATTTCTCGATGAATTCACCGGGGGGGAGCCTGCAGATGTGGATATCTCAGAAGTAGTGAAACAGTTTTCTGCATTTTCAAATAATACAGGAAAAATAAAACCAACAGCACCGGCTTTAAGCGCGCAAACAAAATCTGTTGAAAATTGTTATTCGAAGAACGAGCAAGCTGTCACAATAACAGCAGATATTGATCCTGAGAGCATCGCCTCTGCAGCACGCGCTTTTCAGGTTCTCACGATATTGCAAGAAATGGGGAAAATCATCGATATCTCCCCTGACCAGGCATCCATCGAAGCTGCTCATCCGGTCAAAGATCTTCAAATAGAGTTTGAACCATTGGTCCGACTTGAAGAGTTGAAGGCCGCCTTGTCGTCAATTCCTGAACTTTTCAATATTCGGATTGAAACATCTGATACCTCGGCATTACCGATAGAAGAATATCTTCGAGGTCAATTTGGGGAAGAAGATGCTGAAATCATATTACGAGAAATGCCTCGAATTGGCGAATTTCTGTTGAAGAACGGCTATATTCTCCAAGATCAATTGGATGTTGCCCTTGAAGCACAGAAGGAACTAAGCACGGAAGAACCAAAATTGCTGGGGCAAGTACTGCTCGAGATGAATTTCCTTACCCGAGAATCGCTCGAGGAGGCCATGGCGATGATGTGTAAGGCCATGCGCTCAGAACTGCGTACATCCAAACCGATGGCAGCTGACCAGGCGCGCATTCGCGTTGCAGAGAAGACGATCCGCGCCAGCGTTGAGCGCCTTGACGATCTTATGAATCAGGTTGGGGAGTTAATCACAGATCGCAACAGGCTCATTCAAATTAGGAGTGTTTTCGAAGATCAATTTATTGGCAATGAATACGTAGACCAACTTTCAGATACTGTTGCTCACCTGGGTCGTATCACCGATCAATTACAGGCTGGAGTAATGGGGTTGCGCATGCTGCCCATCTCAAATGTCTTTAATAAATTTCCCCGTTTAGTACGTGATTTAGCACGAGGGGCAGAGAAAAAGGTCGGGCTGATCGTGGAAGGCCAGGATACTGAGTTGGATAGGTCGGTGCTTGAAGTGATTTCTGATCCACTGATCCACTTGTTGCGAAATGCAGTCGATCATGGTATTGAAACCCCTGCAGCGCGAGCAAAGGTTGGCAAATCCGGAGAAGGGAAAATCCAGCTAGAAGCTCGTCATGAGCAAGGTCAGATCGTAATTACTGTACAAGATGATGGTAGTGGTATTGATGGGCACCGTATCAAGAAAAAAGCAGTTTCTCGTGGGCTGTTGAGCGAATTCGAAGCTGACTCACTCACTGAGAAAGAAGTCACCGATCTGATTTTTGAATCGGGACTGTCGACAGCGAAAAAGGTCAGTGAGGTATCTGGACGCGGTGTTGGCATGGATATTGTGCGGACGAATATCGAACGCCTGAATGGGGCGGTTTCTGTGGAATCCTGGCCTGGAAAAGGCACGAAATTTCGCATCAGTTTGCCGCTAACATTGGCTGTTGTGCCAACCCTTTTGGTTAAGGCAGGACCTGGTACTTATGCTGTTCCACTGATAACGGTAACAGAAACTTTGAGAATCCCTTCTGCGGATATCAAACACATCAAAGGTCAGCCTGCTGTAATTCTTAGAGGCCAAATTCTACCGCTTGCGCATCTTCGAAGTGTGCTTGGTTTCCCATTAAGCCAAAATGGCCACCATCACCATTGGATTGTGGCAGTACGGTCTGGAAATTCTCTGATTGGTTTGATCGTCGACAAGCTTGTTCGCGAAGAAGAGGTGATGATTAAATCTATGGGAATGCTGACCGGAATGGTCTCAGGTGTCTCGGGGGCGGCCATTTTGGGGGATGGCAGGATTGCTCTGGTTCTTGAAATTGGCAGAATTGTGAAAATGGCGACAGATAATAAAAGGTAGTTGATTATCTTTTGGAAGATTATCTCTTACCACGCTGTGAGGATATTTTTATCCGACAAAGGAAGACCTTTATGGAAGACTGGCCAGATAATTTCAACAAATACACCGAAAATCTACTAGAAGACATTGCTAGTTATGGGACTCAAAGTGCCGCCGATGGCCTTGCCGGGATGATTGGGAAAGAGTGTCTGATAACCGATCCTGAAATCCATGTTGTCGACATTCTCGATATTCCCAAATGGTTGGGCCGCCCTGAAGAAGAAGTGGTAGGTGTGTACTTGAGAGTTTGGGCAGAACTTCCAGTGCAGTTCATTTTATTGCTAACTTTTGAGCAAGCCCTTGATTTGGCTGATATGCTGCTTGAAAAACCACCTGGGACAACAACACAGCTTGATGCACTAAGCCAGTCCGCCTTAGCTGAAGTAGGAAATCTTACAGGTTCCTTATTTCTCAATGTCATGTCTTCCGTTTCAGATATATCACTGCGTCCGTCACCACCAGGGGTAATGATCGATATGCTGGGCGCAATCTTGAACGTTATCATTGCCTCGATGGATGATCTTAGCCAACGCGTGTTGATGTTCCAGACAGCTTTTGTCTTTCCAGAGCAGCATTCTAAGGTTGACTTTTGGGTGATCCCGGCCTCGGAAACTATCCAATCTCTTATCGCTTCGACTGATGTGAAGTATGTATAACACAATTCCTGTTGGGCTTGGCGAAATAAAATTTAGTGATGATCCTGGGGATGTGTTGGTTGCTTATGGGCTGGGTTCATGTCTGGGAATCAGTGTGCGGGATGCGCAAACCAGAATTTCTGGATTGTTGCATGCCGTATTGCCCGTAAATAATAACAAAGATCCTCTTTCGCCAAAGTATGTTGATAGCGGCATTCGGGCTTTGATTGGGGAATTTATGAAAAAAGATATTGATGCAAGTAAGCTTACTGTGAAGATCGTTGGTGGCGCAAATATGCTGAATGCTAACGGAATTACGTTCGATATTGGCGAGAGAAATATTCGAAATGCTAAAGAAATATTGATGGAGCAAAAGATCGTTATTTCCAGCGAGCTAGTCGGGGGAAATGTTGGCCGGACAATGCGAGTTTATGTTGGTGATGGCCGGGTAACAGTACGGTCATTGGGAAATCCTGAAACAGAAATCTGACTAGGAGAAAATGATGGCAAAAATTTTGATTGTCGATGACGCTGAATTTCTAAGAGTGCGTATCTCACGCATGCTTGTTTCTGAAGGCTATGACATTGCTGAGGCCGAAAATGGCGTTGAAGCGGTCGATGCTTACAAAAGCGAACAACCGGATGTGGTTTTGATGGATATCACCATGCCAGAGATGGATGGTCTGACCGCCCTGCGGGAGATCCAAAGCCACGATCCCGACGCCAAAGTCGTCATGCTTACGGCATTGGGACAGGAGTCGGTTGTCTTGGAAGCGATCAAGGCTGGTGCAAAAGATTTCATTGTCAAACCCTTCGAGCATACCCGAGTGATAAGCGCAATTACCAAGTACGCCCCGGCATAATTAGAGATATGACAAACACTGCCCCCATTCGCGTTATGTTGGTTGATGATTCAGCATTTGCGCGCGCGGTATTGACCAGGTTGATTGACGAAGCTCCTGACCTTGAGGCTGTTGGCCATGCCCGTGACGGGCATCAGGCATTGAAGATGATTTCAGACCTCGATCCGGATGTGATCACTTTAGATGTGATGATGCCGCGCATGAATGGGCTTACAATGCTCAGACAATTGATGCGGGATAACCCAAAACCGGTGGTTATGATCAGTAGCCTGACCAAAGAAGGTGCTCATGAAACCATCCGGGCGCTGACTTATGGCGCAGTGGACTTCGTTGCTAAGCCGGACTCCCAGGTGAATATTGCCTCTATTCGGGACGAATTGCTTACTAAAGTTCGTCAGGCAGCTAACGCGCAACTGCGCTCTTACGAAAAAGCAAAACAATCCCAGAAGGTGGCTCCCACTAATGGCAAACAGACTCCCCGTTACCTTAGACGAAAAGACAAAGTTGTCGTTATTGGTTCGTCTACGGGAGGGCCACGAGCATTGAACACTGTCATTTCCCAAATGCCGGGGGATGTGCCTGCTTCAGTGCTGATTGTGCAGCATATGCCGCCTGGGTTCACTAAATCGCTTGCTGAGCGGCTCAATGAATCCTCTCGAATGCATATCAAACTGGCCGAAGCTGGGGACCAACTCAAAGCTGGATTGGGCTTAGTCGCCCCCGGCGGTCATCATATGGTTGTCGATAGAAGCGGTCAAATCCAGTTGAAGAACACGCCTCCCATTCATGGTGTCCGGCCGGCTGTGGATGCTACCCTGATGTCGGTGGCACAGCATTATCAGGAAAAAACTGTCGCTGTAATATTGACCGGGATGGGCTCTGATGGCACCAACGGCGCCGGGCTGGTGCGTGCGGCTGGGGGGCAGGTGATCACAGAAGATGAAAAAACCTGTGTGGTTTGGGGTATGCCGCGCAGTGTCAGTGAGGCTGGTTATTCCAATATTACAGCCCCCATAGACGAAGTATCCAGTGAAATATTAAATGTAGTTTTATGAGGTAGCGAGTGGAATTCGAGCAATACAACCACATTAGAAAATCGGTCATGGATTTAGTAGGGATTGATCTAAAGCATTACAAAGATCAGCAAATGCGCCGTCGGCTAGATGCCTGGTTGGCACGATCCAAAGAGTCGACTTGGGATGATTATTTTGCAGTTTTGGGATCTGAAGAGGATGAGCGGTCTCGCTTTCGAAACTATATCACCATCAACGTTTCTGAATTCTTCCGGGACAAGGATCGCTGGAAATCTCTTGAGGAGAAGGTGTTTCCCGTATTGCTTCGCAAAAATAACGGCCTGCTCACAAACAGATTGCGTGTTTGGAGCGCGGGTTGTTCAATTGGTGCGGAGGCTTACAGCCTGGCCATGCTTCTTGACGAAATGGCTCCAGGCCATTTTCATTATCTGCTGGCATCCGACCTGGACCGCAAAGCATTATCCACCGCACGTAAGGGGGGGGGCTATACCCATAATGATATTAAAAATGTCTCCCTGGAGCGACGAGACAAATATTTTCACCTCGATGATGACTCCTACTTCATCGACGAAAGAATCAAAAAGAAGGTTGAATTCGTTGAAAACAATCTGCTGACTGAGCCCTTCGAAGAGAGTTTTGATTTGATCGTCTGCCGGAACGTGGTCATTTATTTCACCAATGAGGCTAAAGATTTATTGTTCGAGAAATTTCACGCTGCATTACGGCCTGGTGGCATTCTGTTTTTGGGTGGCACTGAAATTATGTCACACCCGCGTGAAATTGGTTTTAGCAATTTTGATATATCGTTCTACGTAAAGCAATAACTACAAGTTTTTCAGGTGGTGACCTTATGAATGTCAAGTTCTTAAATCCATTTGTTGACGCGGCGAGAGACGTCCTAAAAGCCGAACTTAACGCGGAAATCAGGCGTGGGGAATTGACCTTGGAAAAATCAGCGTTGACAACCAATGAACTCACTGTGTTGATCAGTCTGGTTGGCCAAGTGCAAGGTGTTGTCTTATATGGTATGGAAGCCGATACTGGGTTGAAAATGGTATCGCAAATGATGGATCAGGAATTTACTGAAATTACCGATTTGGCAGAAAGCGGTGTAGGCGAAATGGCCAATGTGATTTCTGGGCGGGCGACAGTGTTGCTCTCGGAATCTGGTTTTGAATCGGCGTTGGTGCATGAAGCCTAGACAAAACAGGGCTTGAGCGAGTAACCTTG
>CAYWIC010000233.1:0-6151 GCA_964458115.1 uncultured Anaerolineales bacterium
CGGTTTTCCCATGCACGACACTATACCACCATCCCTAATATCTTGTTTGCTGTTGTACTAGAAACGCATGAACTGCGTAAGTCCTGCCATTATTAGTATTCATTTCCTATTTTACCTCCCTTGCGAATGCGCTATAATCTCATTTGCGGAGAAGATTTCTATATGACAGTGCAAGGTAGGTATCCACAAAAATTCGCCACAACATTTATTGAAGGATTCCAGGATCCGCGCTTCGCATCTTGGGCACGAAAAATCGAAGTTCCCCCAAAACTAGATTCGCTTTCAAAAAGAGAATTCAGGTTTCTCGATGAAATTACATTATTCAGCAGGGTAATTGGCAAAGCCTTTCGAGAAAGGCTTCTCTTGCTCTTCAGCTCACGTGGCCGCCTGAGACCTGAACTCCTTGCCATCATCTCAATAGGGTTGTTACCTAAACGGCTCCGCCCAAAGATCGTTTTATATGGCGAAATGTTCGAACCCAATTCTGGTATCCGCCATGTACTCGAACGTTTGGTGATGCGGCTGGTTGATAGAGTAGTCGATCGCTATATATTATTCTCTAACGCAGAGCTTGAAGTTTTTCCAGAAACCTGGGGGGCCACCAAGGAAAAAATCCGTGTTTGCAACCATTTTTTTTATCCCCCAAAAAATCCAACGGATAGCTCTCGTGAAAAAGCATTAGGTAAACACATTTTTGCAGGTGGTAATTCATTTCGAGATTATAAGGCGCTGATCCAAGCGGCTGCCTTGATGCCAGAGCATGTGTTCGAGGTGTGTACTACGCGGATCTCGAATAATGATCATCTGCCACCCAATGTCAAGGTAAGCTGGCCACCACTTCAGGAGTTCCTGGAATTGATCGAAACCGCAGCTGTGATCGTGATCCCCATCCAAATGGGATTACGGCGCACAGCAGGCTTGTTGACCTGTTTTGAATCCATGTGGCTCGGCAAGGCCACCATCGTTCCCAAGGCGATGGGCTTGGATGACTACATCCAAAATAAGGTCACCGGATTACTGGTCGAAGGCACACCCGAAAGTTATGTCGGCGCGATCCGATGGATTCTCGATCCCACAAACGAAAAAGCTGTACTAGAGATGGGGGTGCAGGCACGTAAAGCAATAACAGAAATATATACGCTTGAGAGATACAACGATGGCGTCCTATCTGTGATTGATGAAGTGCTCATGAATGACGAGAATTAATCTGTCATTTCAGTCATTCCCCCGTTGTCAAAACTTCCGAATCTAGCAACATCCTCACTAACTCCGAGGTCACGGCGTCATGTTTATCTACATCGATATGACTATCGTACATACGCCCCCCATCTAAATCTCCCATATTGATAAGCCCAGCGACAGAGGACTGCGATAGTACCTTCATAATCGCGTCTACTTCTGTGATTCTCTCGTCGATAATCACAAATAAAGGTATCTTTGATGCAGCAGTCTCTTCAAGGATATAGGTTAAGGGCTCAATTTCTTCAGTCCACTTGGATGAATATGCATCTTCGACTACGATCGTATCATTATTACGATCACGAATATTGCGCCAGGCGAGCGTGAAATACCTCCAAAAATGGAACCTGCTCAAAGACACTTTCACTGACTTTGGGATGAATCTGGAAGCATCAGATTGATCTCTCTCCATGTATCCATCCTCGACGTGATGATTATCTTTGGGTTCCCAATCATTGGCTACCAGGTATATCACCACAGCAGTCAAATTCGGGTAAAGGTCACCCCCAAGATCCAAAAGTGTTTGATAATGCCACACGTTCCAGCCAGGGGAGGAAGCATTTACAGTGTGGATATCGTGGCCTAGCTGCTGAAGCTGAACTTCAGTTTTGTAGGCAAATGTATCCTCCGTCCTGAGCAACCAGCCAAAGGTTTGCGAATCCCCAATAAATAATATAATTTGATCATCAGCCTGGGGATAATCTTCAGGATCCAATATTCTAAACCCGTTAGGATCCGTGTAAAATACATCGCCATTTTGGGATAGCTCTCCGTTGCTTTTAAAACGGTAAAAAAGCTCAGGGTCTTCCACATAGGGTTCTGGTATGATAATGTAATCTGGAAATGGAATGAAGATTGCCAATCCAGCCTCAACAAGTATCAATCCTACAAATAACGATACTAGCAAAATGACAAGATTCGTCCATACTTTTTGTTTGAATGATTTTTTCTGAGTTTGCATAACGTTCCACGAAGCAACCGTTTAGTTTCTATTGTATTGTAAACGCAAGGCTTACGCAGTTCGACGGGAGCTTGCCAACGATAGGAGGTTCGGGCGACACCCGCACCCCGCAACGGAGCATACCGCGCTATAGGTGCGTAACCCCTAAAATAAAAAAATGATCAGTTCAATTCAATCACCTTTTCCGCCCAATTTTTCAGCCCTTCATCATGAGATAACAAAATCACCTGTCTCTCAAGGCTAATTTGAGAAACGATGTCTAAAGCGTTTTTCAAGCGCGTCTGATCAAAATTGACAAATGTGTCGTCCATGATAATGGGCACAACACTGTCGGCAGATAATAACTCTGTAATTGCAATGCGCAATGCCAAGAACAATTGATCTTTCGCACCAGTGCTAAGATGAGAAAGATCAAATTCTTGACCGTGATTGTCTATCACGGTGATTTGATCCGCCTCTAACCTAACTTCAACATATCGCTCTTCTGTGAATAACTTGAAATAGTGGCTCGTCTGAGAAGACAGGCGCGAGAGTTGATCTTCTTCGTATTCTGAAATCGATTCATCAAGCGTGCTTATCGCCAAAAACAATGCGTCTCGGAGTAATTCACGCTTTCTGAGGTCTTCCTTGCTTCGCTCAATTTGCTCTTGTAATATTACAGGGTTTTTGTTGACCAGGATTTGACAACTTGCCAGGTCCAATTCTGCCTTGTGAACTTCCTGCCAGATTTGTTTCTTTTGAGACTCGAGGTTCTCAAGGGTATTCTGGTATTCATCAAGGTGTTCGGTCCCAAGAACAGGGTTTTCTCGATAGATAGAGAAATTTGGAAACTGTTCTTCGAGCGCATCCAATTGGAATTTCACCTTATCCAACAAGCCTTGAATATTCTCTGCAAGTGTGTCCCCATTAGAAGTCAATTCTTCCAAGCTTTCCTTTTTGGTATTCAGTTCAGCTCGTAGACCATCGTACGCGTCTAGCTGCTCTTTGAGAACCTCCGCTGTTTCGTTTTCGACGATATCACTGATCTTTGGGTTCTCGACGGCGTTTATGATATCACGGCTCTCAAGAGTTTCCCTTTCCTTGCTGTAAGTGTCTCTCTCACTTTGAAGCAAATCTAGCTCCGCCCACAATGTAGTGAGCTCCGGCAGAGATTTTTCATCGATGACAAGCGGGCTGAGATTGCTGATGAGAGCCTCCTTCTTGTTCTTAGCCTCTTTCAGCCTAGTCTCTGCAATCAACAAATTCAATTTCGCCATATTGGGTTGATTCGGGGAAGACTGTTCCATGAACAAGCCAACAATTCCCAAAGGAAAGCTCACTAATACGGCTCCGATGACTATGCCTAAGATCGGGCTGATTGAAGAATCGTTAAAACCCATATATAGACTACCTAAAATCCCTCCAATAATTCCCCCGGCCAAAAATAATACATAGGGTACGATACTGGATAATTTTAGATTCCGCTTCTCATCTATTTTTTCTCTGCTTTGGATTTTCTCTTGCTGCTCGACAATCTCTTCTTCCAGCAATTTCACTTTCCCTAGGATCTCGCCAGTGTTTTCCGGAGCAGTCCGCAGGGAATCAAATCGTTGATCATCGATTTCTTCTTGAACCCGTAATTGATCATAAATGATCTTATTCAATTGGTCGATCGACTCTTCAATATCAGAATGCACGCATTGTTTCAACAGCTCGAGTTCTTTATTATCTAAATCCTTGAAGGTTGAGAACTTTTCCGAGTTTAATTCTTCCTCAATGATCGCGACGCGCTCTTCTAGCTTGAGTAGGAGATTTTGACGGGATGCGACGAGTTTTTTGCGCTGCATTAAATTGTCATATTCAACCAAATCTCCAAGATAACCTTGAATAACCCTGACGTGCGTGTTCTTTTCGATGATTTGGTCGGAAATTTGTTGAAATTCGGCTTGCTTAGAATTAAACTCAATTTCTAACTGATTGAACCTCTCCCTTCCTTCAATAACCAGCAAGAGCTCAGATTCTAAACCTGCGATCTCTTTTTCTAGTAATTCGATTTTTGTCCCAATCTTGTGCCGATCATTATCAAATAGCGTCTCCCCAGATAAATCAAAATATCGACGCCGCAACAGTTGGCGAGCTTTCTTGTAATCAGCCTGTCCTGCGCCAGAAATTTGCCGACGCAAATCGTCGTCCAAGGTAATCCCAACATCGATCTGACTAATATACGCAGTGTTCGACAAGACATTTTTGGAAGGCAATCCAATTTCTTGTCGGAGTATATTTTGATACTCCCATATTCCTTCTTTTCCACCAAGAGGATTCACTCTTCCGTTGAAAATTTCTTCAGGATCTAAACTCTCCAAAAGTTTGACAATCGTCACAGCATGTGTAGCAAAATCTCTGGAAATCTCGTACGAAGCTTCACCTGCCTCCAAGAGGATCTTGCCTTCGAAGCGACCGTCAACTGAGCGAGCTTGAAATTGCTGGATTGCCTGTTGGCTTGAAAAACCATATATTGTGGAGATGATTGCCTTACATAATGTAGTTTTGCCACTCTCATTTGGTCCCAGAACCAGGTTCATCCCTTTTGGTTCAAACTGGAATTTACTTTCGAGCAAAGGACCAAAACCAAACACTTCGAATTCGCGAATAATCATCACCCTCACCTCAGGGTTTTGCTAAAGGCTTGTACAGCTGTACGGAGTGCCAATTCGAGTTTCTTCTGCTCTCGAGGGTCTTCTTCTTCCTTGAATAATTTTGCAAACCTGCGGCAATATACTCCCCGAATAGTTTCCTCACCCTCCCAATCATGGACAAGCTGACTATCAAACAGATTCGTTTGGTCGATAAATTGGCACCAAAAAAAATCACCAGATAAGTTTGCATCCAGAAAATCCACATCAATAACGAACGGTGCAGAACCATGGATCTGCAAACGCAGCAGTTTGGTAGCATCTGCATATCGCTCATGAATTAGCGCGATCAAGTCATCCTCATTCTCGACTGACTCTCCATCTAAATCCAGGCGTTCATCTTGAAGTTCGCGCTCATTCCAGGGAATGAACTCAACCTTTGCAGGTCCGCCCTCTTCAAGCTCTACAACAACGACCTTCCTGCTGCCCATCTCACCAGATTCGAAACGCAAACCCTCCAAGGTGCCAGGATAAACAACGGGAATTAATCCAGCCATGTGCTGCTGAGGGAAATGGACATGCCCCAGGGCAATATAATCCATATCTGAATCGGCCAATTTTTCAAGCCTGAGCTTCAAACTCGAATTGTGTGCCTCAACAAAACTGGCACTGTCGAGGGAGGCATGAATTACAGCAATATGGTACCCGCCATCTATGCTCTTCGCCTTAAATGTATCCTTTGGCGATTCGGGTTGAACATCTTGCCAGGCCATCCCATAGATGTGGACACTCTCACCCTTCACATTCAACGTCTCCACGAGGTCGACATCAGCACCATCTACGTAAGTGATTTTTGCCCGGATATCCGACCTAGGATCACGATAAACAGAATCTCGATACCCAGCCGCGTCGTGATCCCCTGGGGCTACGATGATTGGTATTTCTGAGCGAAATAGCCTTTGTAATTGCTCAATGGCAAAACGGAGTGTTTTTGGCGTTGGATTGTGCCGATTAAATAGATCCCCGGCGATGATAACGAAGTCAATGCCATTCTCAGGCTCTAAGGCATAACTTACAACTCGTTCAAAGGCTTGATTTAAGTCTTCGCTTCGTTGTGTAGCCAGATCCCCCAAGTAATCTGGTTCAGCCCCAAGGTGAATATCTGCAAGGTGGAGAAAGCGCACCATAACATCCCATCTCAAATATTAGAATTTCAAGAATCCTGACCTTCCATCATCATTATATGAATTCATAATGACAGGGTCAACAGGACATTGGTGCTATACTTAAATTGCACTATAAGGAAACGTCTATAAAAATGAGCCCACCGGTTATTCTT
>CAYWIC010000234.1:0-6093 GCA_964458115.1 uncultured Anaerolineales bacterium
GGGGGGCTACGCCCCCACCCCCTATTCCCAGCCATTTTCTCGCTGAACTGCGTAATTCCTAACCTAGTTAAATCGTTACTGCTTAGCTTAAAGGAAAGCTCCAATCCGTTTGCAGGATATACATTTACTCTAATCTATCTATGATGAAGTCACTTGAGAAAGGTGCATTATGTTGCTAAAAGGTAATCTAAACGGTTTTCAACATTTGGGCATCCCAGTTGTCGATATAGAAACTACCAAAATTTGGTATTGCGACATATTGGGTTTTGAGACGATCCACGAGCCAGCAATTGAAACCCCAGAAGGAACAATCAAGCTTGCGTTCCTTCAACGTGAGGATATCGTCTTGGAATTCTATCAATTGGTAGGTGATGCGTTACATGAAGTCAAGCAGCGCACACATGGTCATATTGATCATTTCGCCATGGATGTTCTCGATGTGCGATCTGCCCTCGAAGAAGTTAAAAATAAAGGCGCGGCCCTATCCCCTGAAACACCGGATGGTCCGGTTGAGATACCCCAATTTTGGCCAAAAGGCGTTGAATATATCTTCTTGACAGCTAGTAATGGGGAAAAGATCGAATTCAACCAGCGACTAGATCTGGATCCAAACCGGCGCGAAAACAACCTGAATGGGTGGTCTCATCTTGGGATACCGGTAACAGATATTTCTCGCTCGGAAGCTTTTTATCAGCAATTCGGTTTCGAAATCGTTATGCAAGCGGTAATTCCCGTAGAAGATCAAGAAATTAAGGCCTCAATGATGCTTTTCAATGATTTCACCTTGGAGTTCTACCAACTGCTACCACCTGATCTGGAGGAAATTCGAAACCGAAAGGATGGCTTTATCGATCATGTTGCCTTGGACGTCAAAGATGTTGACCGGGCTTTTGAAGAGTTGAAGTCTGCTGGGCTCACACCCCTGGAAGATGAGCCGGTTGAACTACCATTCTGGGAAAATGGCGTTAAGTATTTCTTTGTACGTGGTCCAGATGGCGAAAAAATTGAATTTAACCAGGTGTTGTAGAGATCAAAATGGTTGACTATATTGAATTCTCATATCCTATTGATCCAGCCGCTTGTGTAATTGAGGAAGCTTTAAAACCACCGGCTGTTATTTCCCGATCCAGAATCAGTGCCGGGAGGCATAGCAACACCAGTTATCTGGAACTGTTCGCTCATACCGGTACTCATATCGATGCCCCTTGGCATTTCATCGATGATGGATTCAAAATAGAGCATTTCACAATTGGGGATTTTGTGTTCACAAAGATTCTATTTGTAGAAATTGAAGCACATAGCTGGGAGCCTATTCCACGCGAGGCGTTTTTACCCTATGAGCAAGAATTAGAACGCTCTGATTGTTTGTTAATCTACAGCAGTTTTTCGAAGAAACGTGGGACAAACAAAATTGAATACATTGAGGCCACTCCTGGTTTGTCTATCGAAGCTGCCGAGCATCTTCGTGAATTTCAAAACATAAGGTGTATCGGTGTTGATTTTATTTCGATCGAGAATGTTCAAAACGGACGCAAAACAGGATTTCCAGTGCACCACACGTTATTGGGCAATCGGACGCCTAGGATATTGTTGGAAGACGCTGACCTTTCAAAATTGTGCCAGAAAGAGATAAACCGGATTTTTCTTTTTCCATTACGAATGATTGGCATCGAAGCTTCACCGGTGACGGCCGTTGCCGAAATTGCAAAATAGTAGGAGATTGGAATGGAAGATTTAAGACATGTGCCAGAAGTGGATGCTTTTGCCAGTATGTTTCACTATGGCGTATTGGGAATAGAAAAGACTGCTGAAGATGTGAAAGAGGGCGTTAAACGCGTCTTGGAAAGCGGCTATATCCCCACAGCCGTGGATGTGGAGATGATCCACGCCCCTATGGTTGTGGAAATGCTCGAGGGCAGGATCACCACCCACACACCAATCAGTTACCCTTTAGGGAACATGACCCTACGGAAAAAACTTCGCGACCTGGAACGCCTGATTGAAATTGGTGTTCGGGACAGCGCTTATTGTCTGACGTATCGGAATATTCTGGATCACCGCTTCGATTTAGTGGCAGATGAAGTAAAGGCCTGTGTTGAAGTCAATCAAAATATCGTAGAAATCGAGTTTAACATCCAGGCAACTTTACTAACCGATGATGAGATTATCAACGCTTGCCAGGCAATTTTGGATGGGGGTGGAAAAGCAGTCAAGTTGAATACTGGTTATGGTTGGGGAACTGGTCCCGAAGAAGTGGGCTTGGTCAGAAGAGTTTTTGGCTATCAACTTGATATTCATCCTTCGGGAAATATTCGCACTTTGGCACAAGTAGATGAATTTATGAAATATGATATCAAGATTATCCATAGCCAAGCTATTTTTGAAATTACAGAAGAATATATCTCTCGATTACACAAAGAAAGGAGCCAGTAATTATGGTGCTGAATTCATGGGAACAACTGGCTTCTCTAATTGATTTCGCAAACTTATTTGTTGACACCCGAGAAAGAGATTTACATTTGCTCTGTCTACAAGCAGAGAAATATAAAATTCCAGCAGTGCTGGTAAATCCTGGAAATCTCAAATTAGTAAAACGGATTAGTAAAGGAATGGATATTGAGATAGCGGCAGCCGTGTCCTATCCCGTGGGGGCATATTTTCCAGAGGTGAAAGCACAAGAAATTGAAGATGCTATCGATGATGGAGCAGATCAAATCTATATGATTATGGCAGTTGGCGCCTTCATCGATGGCTGGTTGGAACAACAAATTATTCCAGAATTCAACTATCTAGTCGAAAAGGCTGCTGGGAAACCGACAAAGTTGGTCACTGAGGTCAGCGTGCTTGACTCAGATCAGCGTCGCAAAGTATGTGATCTGGCGATGGAAAGTGGAATTGATTACCTAGTGACTACTACGGATTTCGACCGCAGCAACTTGCATCCAGTGACATTGGAAGATATTGAATTCTTAGCAGAATATGTGCAGGAAGATTTGTTGATCATCCACAAAAGCAGGTTTGAAGATCCAAAGCAAGCACAGTCAAGTTTGGATGCAGGCGCAGCAAGATTATGCACTGAAAATGTCCTAGCATTATTGGCCACATTTGATGATTTTCCATGGGCATGATTTCGTATCAACCAAAAGGAGCCTAAGAGATGAAAGAATTACTACTAACCTACGATATCGGCACAACCGGAGCAAAAGCTGTCCTTTTTAATAAAGATGCCACAATAGTTGGCAGTAAATACAAACAATATGAAACCTATTACCCAAAACCTGGTTGGGTGGAACAATCGCCCGAGGAATGGTGGAGCGCGACCGTTGAGGCTACGAAGGAATTAATTCTAGAAACCGGCATCAGTCCGAACAACATCGCGGGGATTTCCTTCAGCGGCCAAATGATGGGCCAGGTACCCGTAGACAAAAACGGCAACTTGCTCCAAGAACGAGTTCCTATTTGGGCAGATGGACGCGCTTCAGAACAAGTCGACCAAATATTCGAAAAATTGGGTGGATATGAGAAATTTTACGACATCACACTCCAGGGGCATAATCCATTACTTTATGCACTCTTTCGTGTGATGTGGTATCGGGAAAAAATGCCTGATGTGTTTAAAAATGCATATAAATTTTTACATTCCAAGGAATTTATCGCGCTGCGAATGACAGGAAAATACGCGACGGATTACACTGACCAGGCATTGGGGGCCACATTAGATATGAAGAAACGCACGTGGTCTCAGGAAATGTTCGATGCAGCTGGTTTGTCGGTGGATCTATTTCCAGAATTGAAGGAATCAATCGATATCGTGGGTACCATGACCAAAGAAGCTGCCCAACTATTGGATTTAGTCGAGGGAATTCCTGTTGTAGTTGGGGCAGGTGATGGCCCTTGCGCGGCTGCCGGTGCTGGGGCACTATTGCCTGGGGATGCCTATTTTTATATTGGTTCAGCCTCCTGGGGAGGCACGATCGAAACGGAGCCGATTGGAGATTTTGACACAAAAGTGATCGTTCATAACCATTTGGTTCCTGGCTTAAACCACTCTCAATACGTAATGTATACCGGAGCGATTGCACAGCAATGGGCTATCGAAACCCTATTCGCCGATACTCCTGATGATATTGATGCCTACAAATTAGCAAGCGATTTAGCGCGACAAATTCCAATTGCTGAAGATACGGCGGTTTTCTTGCCTTATATGAGACCTGGAGGCGCGCCTTATAACAATATGAGCGCCCGAGGCGTATTCACCGGAATAGGGCTGAACCACAACCGCGAGCATCTATTCCGTGCAGTTTTAGAGGGGGTTTCGATGAACATAAAACTATTACTGGATCGTTTTGAAAATTTCAGAGGCCAGAGCCTGCCTGAATTAAATATCATAGGTGGTGGATCCAGGAATCCATATTGGATGCAGTTGATCGCTGATATTTCTGGTCGTAGAATTACAACCACAAATTTGAAGCAAGAGGCAAATTGCTTCGCAGCAGCTCAATGTGCAGGTGTCGGCGTGGGCGTGTATAGTGATTTCAACGAAGTGAAAGAATTGTTTTCAGTGGAAGAAGAGTATTTCGCTGACAAGAATGTGGCTGAGTTCTACAAAAGGAAATTTGACATTTTCCTAGAGGCTTATCAAGGTATGCTCAATACCTATGATATGATTGCTGAGCTGGAACAGTTTGCAGCATAAATCATTCATAATTTTGTGACACACCTCAGTATAATGGAGTGTGCTTCCCAAAGATAATCTTCACCTAGAAACAAACCCCAAGATTTGAGGTGCGGACAGGGCAAATTCTCTGTCCGCATTTCCATTTTTCGCGAATTTTTCAATCTACCAGATCGTTACCAATATTATTGTATGGAGGTGTTCAATGGAAGTGCTGGAAGCGATAAAAAATTTGAGAGCTGTACGCCGCTATTCTTCGAAAGAGGTTTCTAATGAGGTAATTGCCAATATCTTAGATGCAGGTCGCCAATCCCAATCATCGCGAAATTCACAGCCATGGCGCTTCTTGGTCGTGCGTGAGAAAGAAACTCTCAAGAAACTATCTCAGATGGGGAAATTTGCCTCCCATTTGGCACAGGCTTCATTTGGTATTGCAATCGTGACACCTAACCCTGATGAAAATGTATCAATATTATTTGATGCAGGGCAAGCGGCGGTATATATGCAACTTTCTGCGTTAGACTACGGTGTGGGTTCCTGCATTGTGAAGTTGCATGAAGGGCATCTTGCAAAAAGCATTTTGGAATTACCCGATGATTACGAATTAAATTTTGTGATTTCATTTGGTTATCCTGCAAATTATGAGATGCTCAATTCGGGAAAGAAAACGCGAAAACTCTTATCCGAGATTTCCTACCTCGAAAAATGGGGGCTGCATTTTCGCTAACACACTGAGTTCAAAATTGGTTCATGCGAGTGCGAGGTTTTGATATTGACAATTAGTTAGCCTTGGATGAAGATATCTTTAAACAAATTATCATTATTGAACGAGACTGCCTGGCAGTTTTAGTTCTGTCACCTCCGTTAGGGCTCTCCCCCTGCGGACACCCATTACCCCTTATATCCCAACGCTGAAGCTTATGGGTTATAAGGGGTTTTTCATAAGATTCTGCCTGATGAAAAAACGCATTTTTTTAGCAGTTTTGATGATGGGATTCAGCGGATTGGTGGCTCAGATACTCCTTTTAAGGGAGTTTCTGATCGTATTTTCTGGAAACGAATTTTCAATCGGGGTTATTCTGGCTAATTGGCTCATTCTCGAGGCATCCGGATCTTTCTATCTCGGCAGGATAATTGGAAAAGTCAAAAATAAGCTGGAAGCATTTACCCTTATCGCGCTGCTTTTCTCCACCGCTTTACTCATTGCCATTTTCCTGATACGCATCCTTAAAGGACTAATGGGCGTTTCCATTGGCGAAAGTATCGGGTTCTTCCCCATGTTCTTTGTCTCATTCCTAATACTTTTGCCAGTATGTGTCCTTCACGGCGCATTGTTTACATTCAGCGCCCATATTTATCCCCTTTTTTCCGACCAGGATGCATCTTCTACCGGCAAGGTGTATGCGTATGAGACAGTA
>CAYWIC010000235.1:0-6059 GCA_964458115.1 uncultured Anaerolineales bacterium
CATCCACTGGGGTACCACAACCGATCAAAGTGAGCGTCTCTTCGCTCGCCAGCCCATCTGCGATCTTGATTTTTCGCTCTTGTTCCAGTTTCCGACGATCAACAGTAATGCGCCCTTTCCCGAATACCGTGACACCAACGGTGTGCTCCGCCAGCCCATATGACGGGCAATAGGCCTCTCGAGGGAATGAGCTTGCTTCAAAGGCCTCCAGAAATTGATCTACAGTTGAGGGTCGAACGGGTTCAGCTGCACTCATAACAAGCTTCAAGGAGCTCAAATCCCAATGACTGCGTTGTTCATGGCTTGTCTTACGAACTGCCAAACGATAGGCGAAATCTGGCGCAGCAGTGTGCGTAGCTCTAACACGAGACATAACCTTGAACCAAACGGCTGGGTCTTTGATGAAAGAAAGGGGCGACATGCTATAGAGCAGCCCATTCCCAAATAAGGCGTTGAGTATGCCGCTGATTAGGCCAAAATCATGAAAATGTGGAATCCACAAAACCCCTATCGATTGTGGGTGAAATCCTGCAACTTGGGCATTGAATGACAGTTGGTGCATGATATTACGATGAGAAATCATGACTCCCTTGGGTTGCGAAGTCGAGCCAGATGTGTATTGCAAGAATGCCAGATCATCCAGGGAAGGTCTGTGAACAATTATAGACCGCACATCCCCCTCGATATTGTCGGTTGTATACCAAGGCAAATTTGCCCAATGCCCACTTGGGCGGTTGAAGATATACTTTATTCCAGCGGATCGCTTGGCTCTATGGTATTCAGCATTCGTCAAAATTACTTTTGCGCCACAGTCTTCAGCGAGCAATTGAAACGTGGGTATATCTTCCTTTAGTTGAAAAGGGTTCGGCGGAGAAACGGGAACAGGAATGAAACCTCCCAACATACAACCCACAAAAGCCCTAATAAATTCAAGGGAGGGCGAATAAACCAACAGTGCTCGATCCCCAGAATTCAGGTTACATTCATCTGAAAGGAAACTTGAAAGAGATGATGCTGCATCGAACAGCTGTTGACTCGTCATCATCTCCTGGTCATTGCCGTTGCTGTCGACAAACACGTAAAGCAAGCGGTCGGGTTCTTCTTGGGCCTGTTGATGAAATCGATCGAGAATAGTTTTTGTCATAATATTATTTTGTAGGCCTTACACTTGGGGGAAGTACAAATCTTGAGGAATATCCTTCACAACGAATACATCATTCAGAATGCAGAAATCGCTTTCAAAATCGTCGAATCGCGCTGTATACCCAGGGGGAACAACGAGGCGCTCTTGATATCCTTCTGAGATGAGGCCGATTCCAAGGGCGATGATAGGTTCAATATCCCCACGCATCCCAACAGTAAGAATAGTTATGTGCAAAGAGCCCTCCTAAAGCCGATTGTACATATCTATGAAATATTGTATTCTAGTTACCCGACAGTTCCTGTTTTGTACACGGATTTCGCGGAAATACGCAGAAATAGTTTATAAAAAAATTTTCAAAAAATCCGTGAAAATCAGTGTCAATCCGTGTCCAATTCATGTTTTACCCAAAAGTGTCAGCTGGCAAAATTGTTTTAACACCGGCGAAGTACCAAACTATATATTCCAGCGATCATTATACTTTAGCTGGGTGGGAAGTAAAGCAAAATCGGTTCTCTAGGAGTTGCCGGGGTGATCCCCCAGAGACCTGCAAAATCCACGCGATCTGAGTGTATAATATCTGACAGGGATTGAAAACCAAGGTTCTTGGCGTATTGACGAAGGGCATTTCAGAGAGCCAAGATCATTGCCATCCACACTTCAAATGGAGGACAAATGGATACATCGAAACTTTTGGATCCAACTCGCCGTAGCAAGGCGTGGTTGGCATTTCTGATTTGTTTACTCATCTTGCTGATTGCTGAAGTTATTGCCTGGGGTGTGCAGAACGATTTCGGTCGCTTAGAGGTCAGCAATGTTTCATTTGAAAATTACAACGGCATTCCCATCCGCGCCAAACTGTTCAAGCCAGCGGATGCCGATTCCAATAACCCCGTCCCGGGTGTCGTGTATATTCATGGCTACCAGAACAATCGCGAGACCAGTGATGCCTACGCAATCGAGATCGCCCGCCGTGGAATGGCTGTCTTAGAAATTGACGCTATCGGGCGCGGTAACTCAGGGAACCCTGGCGATATGGATGCCCTCGATTTCGACGATACTTTTGGCGGTCGCACTTCCTTTGAGTATCTCAAATCCTTACCTTATGTAGATCAAAAATCCGTTGGCTTGATGGGCCACAGTCTGGGAGCGGAGATGGTCTACAACATCGCCTTGGAGGATCCTTCGGTCAGGGCGCTGGTGATCTCTGGATTTGCCTACCGCCAGGATGCCATGCCAACCAACCCTCAAAACATGCTGATGATCTTCGGTACATATGATGAGTACCGCGAGCGCATGACCGGGACCAATGATGTCGAAGCTGAATGGCTGAAAAGCCCCGCGACTCAGGCCGCCTTTTCGGAAGCAGATCCAGAGTTTGGCGTGGTGTACGGGAATTTCGTTGATGGCTCCGCCCGTAAGGTGGTCCTGCTCCCAGTGATCCATCTCAAAGAGTCCCACAGCAGAGTGGGGGTGGCCGCGGCCGTGGAGTGGATGCGTGCTGCACTCAACCCACCATCCGAATTTTGGATCGACGCCCAAAGTCAGACCTGGGAGATCAAAGAGTATGCCACGTTAGTGGCAATGCTATCTGGGTTAGCATCGGTCTTGCCCTTGGGGTTGATCCTGCTGCGAACGAAGTACTTTGCACCCTTGGTGACCGAGATCTCAGACGCGCACACTTGCACAACCAAAGATTTTGTCAAATTTGCCAGCATAAATGGTCTGCTGATGTGGATCTACTTGCCGATCATCCTGGTGCTGTTCGCCATCCATATCTATGTCGTGCAAATCGACAAGGTCTTTCCCATGATGCTGGTCAACGGCACGGTGTGGTGGTTCCTTTGGGTCAATGTGATTGGCTTCCTGATCTTGCGACGCTGGTACAAACGCCGCCATCAGGATACTGGCCTGTCCTGGTCTGACCTGGGAGTCTCCTTTCGGAAAGATCACTTTGCACTGGATTGGGGACAAATTTGCAAGTCAGCCATCTTGGCTTTGGCCTTGTTCGGTTATTCCTACTTCCTCGAACACATTCTGGAGCAGGTCTTCATCGTCGATTACCGCTTCATCTTTCCCTTTGCCAGTGACCTGACCCCTTATCGTTTCGCTATGTGGCTGCTGTATTTCCCCTTCTTGCTCGTGGGATTCGTGCTGATGGGCTTCTTTTTGCACGGCCAACTGCGCCTGCCCTCCAAGGGTGGCTGGTTCAAAACCTTCTGGGCCTGGTCGCAGGCCAACACCCTGGCTATGATCGTCCCCCTGATCCTGTTCATGCTGGTGCAATACATCCCCCTCTTCACAGTGGGCGTAATCCCCTTTGTGGGTCCGGGCGGGATGCTGGCTAACTTCACCATGAGCCTGTTCCACATCATCGGGGTGCTGATCATGGTGGTGCCCATCTCGACCTGGTTCTATCAACTCACCGGCCGGCCATATGTGGGTGCCATCCTCAACGCCGCTATTGTGACCTGGATGTTTGTCTCCTCGCAGGTCATTGCACCGATCCCGGTATAGGCGTAAGAGATTGGGTGGAAACCCAGCTGCGCTAGACCCTTCGGCTCCGCCTCAGGGTGACAATCAACGTAATGATATTGAATCAAGAAGGTTAGCAGCCAAGCCTTTTGCCTAGTTGGTTATGCTACAATGAGTCTGAAATATTGATCTGCAATCGTGAGCGCAGCAATGGGGAGGGTTTATGAGTAACACTGTTGGTGAATCAATTGTCGATGCTTTGCTGAGTCTGGTGGAGGGCCCAGCAGGCATTGTCGCGAAGATGGGGAAAAAACACCTGGTTTCAAAATTATTTGAATGGCGTGATAAGGAAAAAACCAAAGGACAGCTATTAGCGGCAACTCAACTTGCAGAGCAAAGTTTTATTGCGATCCATGAAAATCATAATCTAGCACAGGCAGTGGCTTCCTTTCCATTAGGAAGGCACCCAATTTTTCTGCATGCCCTGGAACACCTCACTGAACATTTGAATGAGCGTTTCCTATCAGACCAATTGGATCGCAATATCGCTGAGGAATGGCCTTTGGAATTTGATGCAAAGGATATCCATGAGGGGGTCGCTTTTTATCTAGAGTGTTTGCGAATTCAGCTTCTGAAGGTCGAGGATTATCGAGAGATAGTTATTGGTCTACGAGTGCTCAACACAGACAAGCGTGCTGAAAGAATTGAAGAAATTGTAGGCCGACTAGAAAAATTGTTGGTGTCTTTTTTCGAGCGCGAGATCGATTACTCCAAAACAATTGGTGCAACTACAAATCCAACTATCGCTCCCTTACCCCCAACTACATATATTCCTCGCGAGGAATTGCTCAAACAAATCAAAAACTCCTTAGGTTTGAATGATGGTGAAGGGCAGGGACATACGGTGGCTATCACTGCTTTATTAGGCATTGGTGGTGTTGGAAAAACTGTCCTTGCACAGGCAATTGCCACAGATGAAAATTTCAAGAAAACCTATAGCGACGGATTGCTGTGGGTTTCGTTAGGGCCCGATGTACACGACGAAACTGGTGCAGATCCCTATCTTGCTGATTGGCTTCTAGCTTTGGGTTGCGATCCACGCCGATATCCCAGCCCCATTGCCAAAACAGATGCCATTCGAGCAGTGTTGGGAGAGCAAAAACGGTTAATAGTGATCGATGATATCTGGTATCGAGAAGCAGCAGTCCTGTTCCATGATGCACGTGGGGCAGGATGTTCAGTCCTGATGACATCACGTGACCGTGAGGTCATGGCTCGTCTAGGAGTCAGCAATGATTGCCGCATAGATGTAGATGCACTAACCAAGGACGAAGCGCGCGCCTTGGTAGAAAAGATTTTGGGAGATTTCGGTGACTGGGATTGGGAAGAACAAATCTTTCCTGTAATCGAAAGATTAGGAGGACACGCGATGGCAGTGCGCCTTGCAGCTTTCCAAGTTAGTTTGAAAGACATAACTTGGGTTCAGATTCTGTCGGCGTTGATTGAAGTTCAAGGGGCAGAGAAGATCGATTTTCTAGATTCAGACAGTCGAGAAGAAAGTTTAATGGTGACTTTCAACCTGAGCACCGATTTTCTGACGGAAGAACAACGAAGATATTTTGCATGGTTGGGTGTGCTTGTACCAGGAGAATTCTTCTATCTGGATGATGCATCATTTTTATGGACCAAACTCCAGAAAGATTCGTATTCGGGAGATAAAGTCGGTATTAAAGCGATGATCGAAGAATCCAAAATGATTTTGCACCTGTTCAACCGCCGAGGTTTACTAGAAATTGAATCCACACCAATTGAAGAACAGGTCCGATATCGTTTGCACTTGTTGTTGTGGGAGCATGCCCATAGGCTGCTACGGGAGAGGTATGATGAACTTGAACATGCCGCTCAACACCATGCCAACGTTTATCATTCCATTATTTTGCAAGATGATCATCTGCAAAGCACGCGCCACAACATCGATATCACCCGTCCACAGTGGAATGCTATCTTCCAGCGTGCCTGGCGAACAATTAATAAGGAAGAGGGATTTAAATACTCGGAAATTGGATTTTCCCGCAGCTTACTGTCATCACTGGTCAGGAATCTGGAAGAATACTTTCACATGCGAGGTCTGTACCATGATTGGCTATCCTGGATACAGAGGAGTCTGGAGATCAGCCGCGAGATCGGCGACCGCCGCAGCGAAGTTGCAGACCTGGCCAGCCTGGGGAATGCCTGGGCAGCTTTGGGAGAAGTGCGCAAGGCCATAGAGTATTACGAGCAGGCGCTGGAAATCAGACGCGAGATCGGCGACCAGTACGGCGAAGGTAATCGCCTGGTGGGCAACCTGGGGAATTCCTGGGCATATTTAGGAGAAATGCGCAAGGCCATAGAGTGTGACGAACAAGAGATGGAAAGCACCAGCTAGATCGGATACCTCATCTGC
>CAYWIC010000236.1:0-6013 GCA_964458115.1 uncultured Anaerolineales bacterium
CAGTAGCTTCCCAAGCTACCATTCGTCGGTTCGAATCCGTCCACCCGCTCTCAAAGTCCGCATACTTTGGCGGACTTTTTCTCTTTAAGGGTATAGTTCTTGCAGCGGTTTTATGCAAATTCAGGTTTGATCATTTTAGCATCATGAATGCTTGTTTGACCCCTCGAACCGACATTATTGTTAAATCGACGAGTATTCATTCATGGTAGAATTCAAACGAGAAAATTTACAAAAAATACCCTAATATGACTGAAGAAACGTCCATACTTTACGTCGAAGACAATATTTCTAATCGTCTGCTCGTGCGGCGGGTACTCGAGGCCGAAGGGTATACGGTCATAGAGGCCGAAAACGCCAAACAAGCATTTACTATCGTAGAAAATGAAAGCCCTCAACTCATTTTGATGGACATTAACATGCCAGAGATTGACGGCTATACGTTAACGGGTCAACTCAAAGAGATTCCCAAAATGGAAAAGGTGCCCATCATCGCATTAACAGCAAACGTAATGAAGGGCGACCGCGAACGCACACTCGACGCAGGTTGTGATGGATATATCCAAAAACCTATCGATGTAGATGCTCTTCCCCAACAAATTGCTCAATTGCTTCAAGAGGCGAAACCGTGAATCAAGGTACCGCTGATACTCAAGAAAAACCAGCAAGCTCGAAAGATATTTCCAAAGGTGCAACCGTTTTGGTTGTGGAGGATAACGTCTCCAATTTCGTGCTCATTGCCCGTATGTTGGGCTACATGGGAATTCATTGTGAATGGAAAACCTCAGGTTATGAGGTTGTTGAATACGCTGATACTCTCCCACGCCTCGATCTGATCCTGTTAGATATTCGCTTGCCGTATGAAGACGGATACAGCGCACTGAAAAAGATCAAAGCATCCCAGACTCTTCGCGACACGCCTGTGATCGCTGTCACTGCAGAAGCCAGTGTCAAACAGATGAACAAAGCCAGAAAAGCCAATTTCGACGGATTTATTGGCAAACCTCTAGATCCTGACCGCTTCCCTGAGCAAATCCGTCGCATTTTGACTGGTGAGCCTGTCTGGGAGTTCGAATAGTCCGAACACGCTGTACATTTTCCCTTTTGGGGAAAATTTCTTCAGGTCATCGAGGTGGGAATGATAGTAGAACGATTTCGCGAGATGCATTCGATAAGCAATAGAGGAGTCCGGCATGTCACAAGCTATTCCTGCATCAACCCCAGAATTCCGCGGGAAATTAGCGCGCACAATGCTTTCGGTGTTGATCCCCATTGCCCTGGTTCCCCTACTGATAATGGGCGGAATAGTTTATGCTCGCTCGCGTCAAATATTGACCAACCAAATTGAAAGCACCCTTATCTCGATCGAAGAGCAACAACAGGCGAAAATTGATTTGTGGGTCGAGGCCCGAGAAGAAAGAATAAATGAATTTTATATCGATCCACTTACCGTCGATGCCTTCGAGGTCGTCAGCCAACAACGTAATCGGGAAGATTTAGATTATCTCGTAGCACGTGAGCTGATTTTATTAAATTTGGAAAGAATCAACTCCAATACTGAGCTCATCCACCAATTCTTCATCCTTTCCCCTGATGGAGAAATCCTGGTTGCCTCGAACCGCCAATTCGAAGGCACATCCCTGGCAGATACATCTTATTTCAAGAATCTATCTACCGAACATGCCTTTATTGCTGAATATAACCCAGAACCCATTTACACATCTTTGGCCTTTTTCACAGCCAGGCCATATTACACCATCGATGGAGAGCACTTAGTCACAATTTGGGGTATGACAGGGCAATCACGTTTTGAAGCACTCTTCAACGAAATTGCCTTCCTCGGTATCAGGATGTACCTTATCACCCAAGATAAATCGTTCGTGGGGATTGGCCCAAATATTAAAGCAGATATTGATGGACCGATTTTTCAACCCAGTACAGAACAAACCCAACTATTCAATTCAATTCTCACAGACCCTCCAGGGCGTGTAATTGAATTCATGTCCTTCGATAACCAGGAAGTCCTTGCAGCCTATTTGCCCCTACCTGACTTGCAAGCTGGATTGGTCATCGAAATCCCGATTACAACTACGATCAATCAGCTTCAAAATCTGCCCTATTTGGGAGCATTGCTTGCGCTAACCATCCTCGTCTCCATTTTGCTAACCTGGTATGGTACACGCCGGATTGTCAAACCAGTCCTAGAAATTGCAGATTCAGTACAACATTTCTCAGATGGCGATTGGCAGAGACGCGCCCCGGTAAACAGTTCCGATGAATTAGGAATTCTGGCATACTCCTTCAACCAGATGGCCGATGAACTCAGCTCGCTGTACCGATCATTGGAAACACAGGTCCTTACACGCACACAACAAGTGCGCACGGCCTCAGAGGTTGCGCGCATGGCGACCTCTGCAACTGATCTAGAGACTGTGCTACGCCAGACTGTAAAACTCATCGTTGAGCGATTTGGCCACTATTATGCAGCGATCTACTTACTTGATGAAGCAAAGGAGTATGCCGTCCTCAAGGATTTTTACAACAAAGCATCTCAATCTTCGGTTCTACTAGGATATGAAAACCTGCCTGTTGGTGACGGATCAATCATTGGAAAGGTTTCGGCGACGAATCAGTATTATGTAGCAACCGATGTCGAGGAAGACCCTTTCTACCTTCCCATAGCTGATCTGCCAGATATCCGTTCGGAAGTTGTAATTCCTCTCAGCGTAGGTGATAATGTCATCGGCATATTGGATGTGCAGAGTAACCGAGTGAATGCATTCGAAGCAGATAATATTGAAACCCTTCAAACCCTGGCAAACCAGATCTCAACTGTTCTGCAGAACTTCCACTTGCTCGAATCTGCCAGGGTTGATTTACGAGCGACTTCAGCACTTTACCAGGCCAGCCACACTGTTTCGGAGGCCGAAACTAGTGAAGATGTCTTTCAGGCGTTAGCGAACACATTAGAACAAGCTCCATTCATTTCTGTTCTTTTTGTCATGGAAGCTGATGGTTTAGTGGGAATGTCGATAATCGATCCCATCAGAGGCGCAGAATCGACCCAATCCAAGAAAAAATCTACGGCCAAGTTACCCCGCATTTCCATCTCGACTGCTGAGTTGGCTGGATACTTTGAAACACCACAACCCTTGATTGTGACCGAAGATGAACAGTTCCAAAGATTCCCCAATAGCCTAATCGATGTGCCGCGTAGCAAGGGTTGTCAAAGTTTTGCCTTCTTACCTATCATGCCCGACAACGAATTTATGGCATTACTTATTCTCGGGGCACTCGATACCAGCAGATTAACCCAAATTGCCATCGAACCATATACCAGCCTCATCGACATCACCCGGACTGCTCTCGAAAAAGTGAATGCGCTGGGAGATATTCAGCAACGCCTGGTTGAATTGGAAACCCTTTCTACCGTGGGGCAATCCATCTCAACCGAAACCAAGTTAGATACTCTCTACCAAATCATCCACCGCCAAATCGTCCAGGTTATGGGAGATGTCAATTTCTTGATCGCCCATTACAATGCCAAGACAGACACCATCGAAATTCCCTACCTCAATGAGGGTGGGCAGATATCCACTGTGCCCCCATTCCCATTGGGTGAGGGTCTGACTTCGATTATCATCCGCACTCAACAGCCACTGATGATCGTAGAAGATACCGTCAACCGCAGCCGGGCATTGGGAGCCAAACCCAGCGAAAGTGGATTAGCAAAATCATGGTTGGGAGTACCCCTGATGGTATCCAATGAACCAATTGGCGCTATCGTTGTACAAGACCTTGAAAATGAGCACCGCTTCGATAAAGATGATATGCGGCTGCTGGTCACCCTTGCATCACAAGTTGCAATCGCAATCCGCAATGCCCGCTTGCTCGATAGCACACGAGAGCGCGCTGAACAGCAACGCAAATTATTTGAGATCACTAACAAGCTTCGCCGCTCGCCTGATATGCAAGCAATCCTAAAAATCACAGCTCAAGAGCTAAGCAAAGCCCTCGGGGCCAAACGAACCCAAATCAGGATCGACGGTGATCCAGAATTATCAGAGCCAATCTTAATTAGTGATGACAGTGAAGAGGATGCTGTAGCATGACTACATTATTCCGCAACCTCCTCGATAACCGCGATTCAAAACAGGTCGCCAGCATCCAATACTGGCGTCTACGTATTCTCAACACCGTTCTCATCGCTTCGACAATATTGGGTGGCGCAGCTTTTTTTGTCAATATCACACCTGCATTGCGGTCGGGCTCAATGGTTTTTGCCTTGGGTTATTCCATTGCATATGTCTGGTTGCTTATCATCAGCTTTTTTCAAAAGATCCACTATGGGCTGCGTGCAGTCACATTGCTAGTGCTTCTTTATGTCGTGGGGATTTTTTCAGCCTTACAATACGCCTCTTTCGGCGACGCGCGTGTATGGTGGCTGGGATTTTCGCTACTCACAGCAGTCTTCTTGGGAACGCGAATTGGGGTTGCAGCAGCTATATTCTCTACGGGCACGTATATTGGCATGGGTTGGTTGATGAACCAACATATCCTCGCGGCTCCAAACCTGGATGCTTATCTCGATGCAACAACGCTCTTCCCCTGGACATCTACCAGCGTCCCTTTGCTTACGGTCAGCATTTTAGCTGTGGCTTCCTTTGGAGTGATAATCAACGGCCTGATGGTCAACCTCGAAAAAGCCAATCAACTCACTGACGAGTTGGAAAATGATCGCATTCAACTGCAACAACGCACCAACGATCTAGAAAGACGCCAAGTCCAAATCCGCACTGCTGCCGAGATCACCCAAGCCATATCTGCCGAACTCGATCCAGGTACGATCTTTGACAAAGTCGTCAAATTGATCAAAGACCGCTTCGGTTTGTCCTATGTCGGCGTGTTTTTGGTTGATGAAACCGACCAGTTTGCTGAATTAAGAGTAGGAACAGGCAAAGCGGGGCGCAGCATGGTTGCTGAAGGTCACAAACTGGCGATTGGAGGGACTTCCATGATCGGTTGGGCGATTTCAAATCGCCAAGCCCGCATCGCTCTGGATGTTGGTGAAGAAGCCGTTCACTTCCAGAATCCCTATCTACCATCCACCCGCTCTGAATTAGCGCTTCCGATGATTAGTGAGGGGCGCGCACTCGGCGCGCTAACCATCCAATCTATATGGCCAGAAGCCTTCGACGAGGACGACATCACTGTGTTACAAGGCATTGCAAACAGCCTGGCATCAGCCATAAGCAACGCGAATCTGTTCAATCAGCTTCAAGAGAGTCTCGACGAAATTAACGCTCTTCACAGGCAATATCTGGCAAAGGCATGGACTGACGTGATCTCCCGCGAAGGCGCTATGGAGTATGCATTCGATGAATTCATAAGTTCTACTTCAACTCCTGATGCACAATCTGTAATGCTTGAAGTCCCGTTAGTGTTGCGAGACCAGGTAATTGGGACGATCAGCATAGAACGAGACCAAGACACATGGTCAAATGAAGAAGAAGCTTTTGCAGCTCGAGTCGCATCACAGGCGGCATTGGCACTTGAAAATGCCCGACTTGTGAAACAGACCGAACGTTCTGCACAACACAACCGCTCAGTAACTGAGATCACCAGCAAAATCTGGCAATCAACCAGCGTTAATGCGATCTTGCGCACTGCGCTGCAGGAGTTAGGGCAAACTTTGGGCGCCTCAGATGGCATGATTAGGTTAAACATTTATGATGAGCAAGAGGAATAGTATTGATGGTGGGAATAATCTATGGCCATAGATAACCAACAATCACGAACCCCTGAATCTCAAGAAAGATTTGGCGGGCGAATCCAGCGCACGTTCTTGCTGGTGGTGATCCCGCTATCAATGCTTCCGCTGCTCATCATTGGGAGCATCATCTTTTTCAGAGCGCGCACATTGCTCATAGAACAAATTCACGATCAGGTAAATTCATACTTGCAAATGGCGTTGGTGCATGAAGCCTAGACAAAACAGGGCTTGAGCGAGTAACCT
>CAYWIC010000237.1:0-6003 GCA_964458115.1 uncultured Anaerolineales bacterium
GGTTTCACAGGGCCGGTCCCTCCACCTCTCTGGATAAGAGCGTCGCTAGGGGTTTATTAAATTGTCGGCGGAATAATAACATGCCTGAAAAAGGCTGTCAAATCAAAGTGCGGCGTCCCAAAGGGGACCAACGGACGCCATTTGGGTTGATTCTAGTATTCAACCTCGCTCATCGGGTTGAGCTTTTCGAAATTGTGACGAGCATTCATCTCTCTGACAGACCCTGTCAGGCCACGAATGACCAGGCTGCTTGTCTGCGCTCCGTGACTGAAATATTTGATACCGTCTAACAAAGCACCGTCTGTAATACCGGTGGCAGCAAAGAACACATCATCAGAAGCAACGAGATCATCGATAGTGAGCATCCTCTCGAAATCAAACCCCATATCTTTTCCGCGAGCGATTTCATCGTCGTTTCGAGCATAGAGTTTACCTTGGATTTCGCCTCCCATTCCACGGAGCGCGCAGGCTGCTAGTACCCCTTCAGGAGTCCCACCGACACCCATAAGTACATCGACTCCAGCATCGGGCCAGCATGTCATCATAGCGCCTGCAACATCACCATCGGGGATGAGTCGAATCCTGGCGCCACATTCACGTATCTCTTGGATCAATTGCTGGTGTCGAGGTCGATCGAGAATAACAACGGTGAGATCATTGACATGCATATCTTTGATACGCGCAATTCGTCGTAAATTAACCTCGACAGGGGCGTTAATATCAATCATGCCCGCTGCTTCAGGACCCACGGCTATCTTATCCATATACATAAAGGGGCCAGGATCATACATCGTTCCTCGCGGAGCGATGGCAACTGTGGCGATCGAATTAATAAAGCCATTGGCTAGTGGGCGAGTACCATCGATTGGGTCTACAGCAATATCAACAGCAGGGGAATCTCCCGTCCCCAATTTTTCTCCATTGAATAGCATTGGGGCTTCATCTTTCTCCCCTTCTCCAATGACAACGACTGCATCCATCTCAATTGAGTTTAACACCAGACGCATAGCGTCTACAGCGGCTTTGTCTGCGGCCTCTTTTTGCCCTCGGCCCATGAATCTGCCTGAAGCCAGCGCGGCAGCTTCGGTCACGCGCACCAACTCCAATGCCAGGTTACGAGAAGGTTTGGAATGCGACATTTAATTACTCCTAAAATTCTAGGTATCTACATAACGCATTTCATCGAAAAATTGAAGTGCGCAGGGGCATATGTCCATTTTTCGGGATCATGCTATGAGAGGAAAAACCAGTTGATGATGTAATACCCTATTACCCCAGCCCATAACCAACTATCGATGCGATCAAATGCGCCTCCATGACCTGGGATCAGGTTGCTAGAATCCTTGATATCAAATTGGCGCTTGATCATGCTTTGCCCTAAATCGCCTAGTGGGGCAATAATGGAGATGACCAACCCCAGGATCGCGCCTCGCATAACAGTGAGTTCGGTCGCAGAACCTGCAGGTAACCTCCACATGGCGGCAAAGGCAGCAGTACCTGCAATACTGACAATAATCCCTGCAATGTATCCTTCCCAGCTCTTTTTCGGGCTGAGCCTGGGGCTAAGTTTATGTTTGCCATACACGCGCCCGTAAAAATAGGCTCCGGAATCGGCGAACCATACTGCTGGCAGAGCCGTAAGAACCCACCAAACCCCTTCCGGCAGACTGCGCAATAAAATCAAGTATGACCCTAGCAGTCCAATATAAAAGATGCCAGAAACTGTGATGGCGAAATCTGTCGCGGCTTGATCTCGTCCACGCTCATAATGGAACATGTGATAGGTAATGCTGAATATCAGCAATATGCTGGCGAGCCAGGTAATATCATCGAACCATGGGGAAGCGTAAAAGTAATCCAGGGATCGTATGGCAGCAAATGCCAGAGTGCCACCGACAACCAAAACGCTAGAGGGTTGATGGTCTCCGGCGCGAAAAAGTTGCACATATTCCCAGGCAGCAAACCCTAACAAGATCGCGATGAGCGAAATGTAATATAAACCGCCATAATAAATCGCCGCCATACCAATTGGTATTAGAAAGATGGCAACAGCTACTCTTTGTCGCATGATTATCTCAATTTTTATTTTTTGTTTACTTGTCCAAACCTACGTTCGCGCTGGCTGTATTCCTCGATAGCGGTTCTTAATTCCTCTTTTCCGAAATCTGGCCAAAAGATGGGGGTGAAATACCATTCGGCATAAGCACCTTGCCAAATCAAAAAGTTGCTGCCCCGAAGTTCACCAGAAGTTCGGATTATCAAATCGGGGTCAGGGGAACCAGCCGTAAATAGGTATTGGTTTACTAGTTCGAAAGTGACATTCTCTGCTGCAACACCATCCTCGATCATGTTGCGAATTGCCCAAAGGATCTCGTCCCGCCCCCCATAGTTGAAGGCTACATTAAGAACCAGGCGCGAATTTTCTTTGGTCATTTCAATAGCTTCTAGTACTTTTCGTTTGAGAGAAGGTTTGATACGGTCGAGTTCTCCGATGTGGCGCAATTGGACCCCATTCTTATGCAGCTCAGCTAATTCTCGGTCGATGACGTCTTCCAGGATTCGCATTAGTCCGCGAACTTCCTCGACTGGACGCCCCCAGTTTTCGGTCGAGAAGGCGTATAGGGTAAGGTATTGGATGCCAAATTCGACGCAAGCCTCTATGACTCGACGCAAGTTTTCGGTACCAGCACGGTGTCCCGCTAAACGGGGTAAACCGCGCGATAAAGCCCAGCGTCCATTTCCATCCATGATAATTGCCACATGTTGAGGGACTGTGTAGGGCAAGGATTCTTTATCTTTTGCCATTGTTGTGAATCTTAAGCGAATACAGTGGGATATCTAAAATGAGTGGAATGCGATCTATCTTCAAGGGGGAGAGGACTTAGACTTCCCTGATTTCTTTCTCTTTCCGCTCACCGATTTGATCGATCTCCTCGATAAAGTCATCGGTGTATTTTTGGATCTCTTTTTCGCCTCGCATGCGGTCATCTTCTGAGATCAGATCTTCTTCTTCGAATTCCCGCATTTCTTTGATGCTATCCCTGCGCACATTACGTACAGCGATGCGAGCTTCCTCGACACGCTGACCCACGACGCGTCCTAGTTCTATTCTTCTTTCTTCCGTCAGGGGTGGTAGGTGCAGTCGTATTGCTTTGCCATCGCTGTTAGGCGTCAGCCCTAAATCCGAGGCCAATATTGCCCGCTCGATATCTTTTGTAGTCGATGGGTCAAAGGGGCGTATCAACAATGTGCGTGGTTCGGGAACACCTACGCTGGCAAGCTGTTGTAGGGGGGTAGGAGAGCCATAATATTCCACTGACAACTTCTCTACCAGAGCGGGATTTGCACGTCCAGTACGGATCGCGGCCAGGTCTTCCTCAAGGGCTTGGATCGCGCCATTCATGCGAGATTTTGCATCGAAATAAAGATCATTTAGCATGGGTCTCTCCTCATCAAGGTAAATCTTGCTCCCAAAAGATTTTACCACGATCAATGTGCTGAGTTGAAAAAGGGTATGCATGCAACCTGTTTGCCATGCACACCCTTTTTTGCTTCCTTTGCGATTTTAATCGGAGACGATCGTACCTACCCTTTGGCCATACAAAGCCTGGCGTAGAGCGCCTTCTTCCCACAGGTTGAGCACCAGAATGGGGAGATGGTTATCCATACAGAGTGATATCGCGGTACTGTCCATAACCTCCAGGCGTCGGTTGAGAGTTTCGATGTAGGATAACTGGTCGAACTTGACCGCATCGGGATTGGTCATGGGGTCGGAGTCATACACGCCATCGACCTTGGTCGCTTTGATGACCACATCAGCGCCGATCTCCATGGCCCTGAGAGCAGCTGCAGTATCCGTGGAGAAATAGGGATTGCCTGTGCCACCTCCGAAGATCACCACCCGCCCCTTTTCAAGGTGACGTATGGCGCGTCGCCTGATATAAGGCTCGGCGACATCGCGCATTTCGATCGCGGTTTGAACTCGGGTTACGATACCACAGCGTTCCATGGCATCCATCAGCGCCAGGGCATTGAGAACAGTCGCTAACATGCCCATATAGTCGGCAGTGGCGCGGTCCATGCCGCGGTCCAAACCCCTACGGCCTCGCCAGATATTGCCGGCACCAATCACCAGTGCAATTTGCACACCTAAATCAGTGATACCCTGCAGGTGCTGGGCGACGTTTTCTGCTTGCAAGGGGTCGATACCAAAGCCATCCTTGCCCGATAGTGATTCGCCACCAAGTTTCAACAAAATGCGCTTGAATTTGAGCTCATTTCCCATAGAATTTTTCCTGAATAATTGTGAATGCTATTACCATATAGCAAAAAGGTCAACCTAATGGTTGACCTTTTTCGTTAGCTGCTTTTTTCACCGATAGCCCAGCGAGTAAATCGCCGGATGATGATATTCTCACCGATGGCAACGATGGCCTCATTCAGGTATTCCTGGATGGTAAGCTTATCATCACGGATATATGTTTGACGCAGCAGAACAACTTCGTCTTTGTATTTGTTGATACGACCTTCGACAATACGATCGACGATGTTTTCTGGCTTGCCTTCCTGCAGGGCGCGATCTTTAGCAATCTCTCGCTCTTTTTCCAGAATCTCTACGGGAATTTCTTCCTCGGTGATCCACAGTGGAGAAAGTGCCGCGATTTGTAACGCGATCTCATGGGCGAATTCGCGGAACGCATCCGAGCGGGCGACGAAATCTGTCTCACAGTTGACTTCTACCATTACACCTACTCGTCCATCACCGTGATTGTAAAGCTCTAGAACACCTTCTGATGCGACGCGATCAGCGCGTTTGGCTGCTTTTGCCAAACCTTTTTTGCGCAAATACTCCACAGCTTTTTCGAAGTCACCATTATGCTCTTCTAGGGCTTTCTTACAGTCCATGAAGCCCGCGCTGGTTTTTTCTCGCAGTTCTTTTATTTCTTGGGTTGTAATGCTCATTTTTCCGCCTCGTTATCGGCAGTCTCTTCATCTGCAGTGGAGTCTTTTTCAGCTTCTGCCTCAGATTTATCTTCAGCATCAGATTTATCTTCGGCGTCCGTGGTTGCTTCGGCATCCGGTTCATTTTCGGCTTCGGGGGCTTCTTCTGTCAGATCGCCTGCCTCAGCGTCAGCCTCCGCAGTAGCTTCAGCCTCTGCAGTAGCTACGGCTTCCGCAGCAGCCGCTGCCGCAGCAGCTTCAGCCTCGGCCTCAGCTTTTGCCGCTTCGAGCTTGGCCAGGGTGGCTTCACCGAGCAGTTCTTCATCGCTCATCTCAGCGGTTTCTTCATAGCGAACCTGAGCGACCTCAGCAGGATATTCTTCTTCTTCGTCCTTGCGCATGGCTTTGCCTTCTACGACTGCGTCGGCAATCTTCCCAACAATTAATTTGATGGCGCGGATAGCATCATCATTTGAGGGTATGACATAGTCGATTTTATGGGGATTGCAATTTGTATCGACCATGGCCACAACTGGGATTTCAAGGATGTTAGCTTCATGTACTGAGGTTTCTTCTCGACTGATATCTACAACGAAAAGCACATCGGGTACACCATCCATCTCGCGCACACCGCCGAATAACATTTGCAGGCGGTCGATCTTGCGCATTTCACCCAAGGCCTCTTTTTTGGTCAAAATATCGAGTTCACCGTTATCGCGCATGCGCTCCAAGCGGTTGAGTTCATTTACGCGCGCCCGGATGGTGGTCCAATTTGTCATGGTGCCACCCAGCCAGCGGTGGGTAACCCAGGGCATTCCACAGCGCTCGGCTTCGAGTTGGATGGTTTCTTGAGCCTGGCGCTTGGTGCCAACAAATAGCACATTGCCACCTTCTGACACGATATCGCGGATCAGAGCATAGGCTTCTTCCAGCCCCTTGAGCGTCAATTCCAGGTCGATAATGTGGATATTGTTGCGCTCGGTGAAGATGTAGGGCTTCATTTTGGGGTGCCAACGATGGGTACGATGCCCAAAGTGAACACCACTCTCTAAGAGTTCTTTC
>CAYWIC010000238.1:0-2537 GCA_964458115.1 uncultured Anaerolineales bacterium
GAGCATCTTCGCTATTGTTTCTCTCTATTCATTTTGTAAGGTGCGAAATATAGGAAAAGGGTGAAATCTTCATCGGGATGCTTTTCTTCATCTTAGCTGAGATCGGCTATCGCAGCGGACAGGTATTCTACAACTCCTTATTACCAGAAATCGCTGATCAGGATGAAATCGGCCGCGTCTCAGGATACGGTTGGGCCATTGGCCTGATGGGCGGCATCGTTTGCCTTTTCCTGGTCTTGGCATTGGTGATGCTCAACGAGGGAACCTGGATCGTACGTTTATCGTTGGTGATCACAGCAGTTTATTTTGCCATCTTTGCCTCACCGATTTTCCTTTGGCTGCGCGAGCGCGCTGAACCTGAGCCGATGCCGGAGGGCGAGAACTATCTCACCATCGCATTCAAACGACTCAAGCACACGGTTTCAACCGTGCGAGAATATCGCGAATTCATCAAGTACATCATCGCCTTCCTGATATATAATGACGGCATCCTGATGATGCTCAATTTCGCCGCCATTTTCGGGGCCGTCATGTTCGGCCTCGACCAGCAGCAAATCATCATCTTTATGATCATCGTGCAGTTGACCAGCATCGTCGGGGCTTATGTTTCAGGATGGATGGCAGATCGGGTCAGTGGGAAAATGTCGCTGGTCATATTCATCTTGCTGATGATCGCATCAGTGATTGGTCTATTCTTTAATGAGTCAGAGTTGGGTTTTTACATCGTTGGTGGAGTCGCTGGGTTAGCGCTATCTGCGGTGCAGGCAGTCAGTCGAGCAATGGTGGGTATCCTGGCACCCCCTGGCCGCAGCGCTGAATTCTACGGATTCTTCGCGGTAGCGGGGCGAACATCCTCGTTCATCGGTCCCACGATCTACGGCATCGTTGCTGCGGAATCTGCTCTACGTTTCGAAGCCCAAGGTGCGCAAGCATCGTTCCTGTGGTTCAAAGCTTTGGAGAGCGGCGCTCCTTTTGCAGAGCAATTGGGCCAACGCGTGGCCATCCTGCCGGTGATCGTCTTCCTGGTGGTGGGGTTAATACTGCTGTTATTCGTGAACGAAAAACGCGCTCGAGAACATTCTTGAAAAAGTACACGGATGTCACGGATTCAACGGATTCTTAATCTAACCCGTCCGATCCGTGTACAATAATCCTGGGGAACGAATTCACGCATTCCGGTTTGTCCGATAAAATAAAGGGGTCATGGAAAGAACACAGCGGACTCTCTTTGTGCTGGCAGCCATATTCCTGGGATTCTACGCCCTGGCACTGACCATTTCGCCAGCGGTAGTAGCGCGTTCCTGGGACGCGTACACGGATTACCGTTGGAGCCATTGGCTGGGGTATTTCGTTTGGCTGGCTGGTTTCACAATAGCCCACGATGAAAGTTGGCGACGGTTGCCCCGGCATGATCGCTATCTTTTACCACTCATTGGGCTGCTGTCAGGTTGGGGTCTATTGACCATCTGGCGTTTGACGACGCGCTTCGGCATTCGCCAAACCATCTGGTTGGCTATTGCACTCGGTGTGATGGTTGCAGGAATGCGGCTGACCTCGCCCTTGAACATTCTGCGCCGCTATAAATACCTTTGGCTGACTAGCGGCCTGCTGCTCACCGCCCTAACGCTGATATTCGGCACCAACCCTATGGGCTTTGGGCCGCGTCTGTGGTTGGGTTGTTGTGGGATATATTTCCAGCCGTCAGAACCGCTAAAATTGCTGCTGATCATCTATTTGGCAGCCTATTTTGCTGACCGATTGCACGTGCCAACGGTCAACGGTCAATCCTTCGGTAAACCCAGGGCAGGCAGTTTAAACGTTCTAATCCCAACAATTATTATGACGGGCCTAGCTTTACTGCTCCTACTCGTCCAGCGCGATTTGGGCACTGCATCAATTTTTATCTTCATTTACTCTGTTATGATCTATCAGGCCCTGGGTTGGCGATTGATTCCGCTGTTTAGTGCGTTGGGTTTAGTACTTGCTGGAGTAGCGGGTTATGTCCTTTTCGATGTGGTGCGCCTGCGCGTGGATGCCTGGCTCAATCCCTGGCTTGACCCTAGTGGGCGCTCCTACCAGATCGTGCAATCTCTGATCGCCATCGCCAATGGGGGCATATTCGGCCGTGGGCCCGGGATGGGGAATCCGAATGTTGTGCCCGTTGCCCACTCCGATTTCGTCTTCGCCGCCATGGTCGAAGAGACCGGTCTCGTGGGGGCGTTGGGATTACTGGCACTGCTGGGGCTACTACTTCACAGAGGTATGCGCACTGCCATGCGTGCCAGGGATTCCTTCTCCCGTTACCTGGCCGCGGGGTTGACTGCGTATCTGGTCGCCCAGAGCGTGCTGATTATTGGTGGCAACTTGCGACTGCTGCCTCTCACGGGTGTAACTTTGCCGTTCGTCTCATACGGAGGTTCGTCGCTGTTAATATCGCTCACAGCCATCTTAATGCTGCTTCATATTAGTTCACAGACAGCTGACGGAAGACGGCTGACACCCCGCAGCCCGCGGAAGGGCGACGGGGGAACGCCGCC
>CAYWIC010000238.1:2547-5877 GCA_964458115.1 uncultured Anaerolineales bacterium
CAGACTGCTGAGGGATGCCGGCTGACCGGGGTCAGCCGTCTTCCGTCAGCTGTCTCACCGCTCACTGCTCGACGCTCCCCGCTCCTACACCTCACCGCACTGCTCTTCACCGGCCTTGCGGCCACTGCCCTGGTCAACGGCTGGTGGTCCTATCAGCGCGGCCCCGACCTACTCACCCGCACCGACAACCCTCGCCGCGCCATCGCCGATCGCTCCGTGCAGCGTGGCGCCTTACTCGATCGCCACAATACGCCCTTAGTCGAGACCATCGGCCAGCCCGGAGAGTTCATCCGCAAAATCCATGCTCCTGAACTCGGACCTGTGGTCGGGTACAACCACCCGGTTTACGGGCAAGCCGGCCTCGAAGCCAGCCTCGACCCGATCCTGCGTGGCCTGCAGAGGCAAGATGCTCTCACTATCTGGTGGCATCATTTGCTCTACGGTCAACCGCCTCCCGGCTTAGATGTGCGCCTGACTCTCAACATCGAATACCAGCAGATCGCCGACGACCTATTTGACGGTCATTCTGGCGCGCTGGTTCTACTGAACGCCCAAAGCGGGGAAATCCTTGTCATGTCTTCCTACCCCACTTATGATCCCAATTTATTGGATGATACATGGGATGAACTGATCCAGGATGATCGCGCCCCATTGCTCAACCGTGCCATCCAGGGGCGCTACCCGACAGGGAACCTGGAGTTGCTCCTGTTCCCTGATGGGGCGACTGCCTCCCAGCTGAATCCAGTTCTATTGCGCCTGCCCGAGAGCGATACATCCTTCGATGATGGAATTGCAAGCCCTATGGCTGTAGCGCTGATGGCAGCGGCAGTCAGCAACAATGGCATCCAACCGGCACCACACATCGCACAGGCTTACCTCAACCCCAATGATGAATGGGTACTATTACCCGTCTTAGGGGAATCCGAACAACTCATCGACGCCAATTTTGCCTCGGCGCTTAGTGCATCTCTAAAAGATCCCAACACCCCAACCTGGAGTATATCCATAACTCCCAGCAATGAGACCCTTACCTGGTACCTTGCTGGAACCACATTAGAATGGGACAAGGAGCCGCTCGCAATTACGATTGTTCTCGAAGAAGCCAACCTACAGCTCATTGAGCAGTTTGGCCAGGCAATCTTGGAAGCCGCGATGTTGCCCTGATATATCTAAAACCAGGTTAAAAAGACCTGTCAGGGGTAACATACAACGTGCTTCTTCTCACAGGTCATTGAGAAATCCTTTAGCTACAACTCAGCCGGGTCGTACCATTCTGCTTCTGGGGTAACCTTTTCATCTGGAGCTGGCCCGGTGTCGCCATTCCATTGGGGGGTGTTCTCTGCAGTAACGAGCGGCCTGACGGCCATATCCCCATCAACCACGATCTGACAGGCCAAGCGGACTTTCCCTAACTGGTCGCCACTTTTGAGTTTCTCGTACTCGGCGCGCGTCATCTTGGTCGGTTCACCGCTTTCGAATTCAACGCGACAGGTTGTGCAGCGTGCGTTGCCCCCACAGCGATGCCCAATGCCTACACCGGCCTCTTCGATGGCCAACACCAAGCGTTTTCCGGCTTCGACTTCGATGGTCTTTCCGTTGATTGTTAGATTTGGCATGATCCTCTCCTTTTTGTACGATAACCTATATAGCCTGAGTTGCGAAAGCAGAATTTCTGGGTCTCTGGGAAACGCCGTGGGATAATCCAGATTTAGGGGTACAGGGGTGCGGATCATCCCTGTACCCCTAAATCTGGGGGATCACGTCCGCAATTCCTGGAGCCTAAAATTCTCGTTGAGCGAAGGCGCAAGCCGTAGTCGAGACGTTTCAGATTTCCTTCGACATCGCTTCCTCTTTGGGGATCCGCTCAGGGATATTACGTTCAGAAGTTCAACTTCTGTTTCTCTCACCTTTTATCTTAACAGTGCGCTATGTGACGATTTGACGCTCTGAAGTGTATTTCTCATACAATTTCAATGTAACAATTTCTCGCATCCGATCGAGGGCACGATAAATCTCCTCAAACGTATTGTAAAGCGGCGCGACACCCAAACGGATATTGTCAGGTTCGCGGAAATCAGGGATGACGCGTACGGCAGGCGGAGGGGTCTCGATGAGCGCCCGATTGATGCGGTAGGCCTCGGGATGCCGCAGAGAGACATGTGAGCCGCGCATCTCTGGGTCACGCGGGGAGCCCAAGGTGAAGCCTAAGGGATAAAGCCACTGTTCTGCCAGATAGATAAGGTATTCCGTCTGCTGGATGCTCTTGCGGCGCAATCGCTGCATGCCCACCTCGTTGAAAATATCCAGAGCTGGTTTGATGGCTAGCATCGATAGGATGGGGATACTGCCCACGCGGAAGCGCGAGATATTTTCAGCGGGGGTGAAATCTAGATCGAAAGCAAACGGATTCTCGGCTGCAAACCAGCCCCAAAGCGGTGAATTCAACTCCTTTTGCAGCTCTCTACGGACGTAGATAAATGCTGGGGAACCAGGACCACCATTGAGGTATTTATATGTACAGCCTACCGCCAAATCCACCCCCCACTCATTTAGATACAACGGCACCGCTCCAACAGAATGACTCAAATCCCAGACCATCATCGCCCCTGCCTGTTGAGCCATTTTGGTAATGCGTGGCATATCGTACATGTAGGCGCTCTTGAAAGCCACATGCGTCAGACTCACCAGGGCAGTATCTTGATCCGCAGCACGCTCAACAGCCTGTGCCGAGATCGAAATTGAATCATCAGATGGAACCAACTCGAGTTTGTGATTTTGCCCTAGTAGATCGACGATTCCTTGCAGGATATATAAATCCGATGGGAAATTGAAAACATCGCTGACAATTTTATTTCGCCCGGGCCGCTGACGGAGAGCCGCGGCAACCAGTTTGAACAGGTTAATCGATGTGCCTTCACTGACTAACACTTCATCAGGTTGCGCGCCAATAAGCGGGGCAATTTTCTCCCCTAATTTTTGAGGCAGATCAACCCAGCCATCAATCCACCCTCGGATCAAGCGCTCTCCCCATTGACGTTCGACGCCATCTTGAAGGGCTGATACCGTGGATTTGGGTAAGCGCCCCAGGGAATTCCCATCCAGGTAGATCAGGTTTGGGTCCGAAATTGCAAATCGATCTCGAAAAGAAGCCAGTTCATCTTGTTGATCGAGTTGTTGGGCGTGTGAGATCTCTGCAGGAGGGAATTGCATTGAATTTCCTTTTGTCTCTTGACATTAACGCTACGTCATAGTTTAAACTTCTTTTTGAGGTTGCAACCATGACTCTACTGCAGTAACTCAGGCAAAACAGAAGCGTTGAGCAACAAAAAA
>CAYWIC010000239.1:0-5861 GCA_964458115.1 uncultured Anaerolineales bacterium
ACTGAAATATATGATAGAGACGGGTTGAAGATGGGCAAGGTCGATTTTGGCGGTATTGTGCGAGAGACCTGCCTGGATTTCGTACCCGAAGCGCAAATTGGTGATTACACCGTCATCCACGTAGGGTTCGCCATCAGCCTGCTAAGCGAAGATGAAGCCCAAAAGACCTTAGAAATGCTGCGTGAAATCACTGATTTGGGGGAGGAGCTAGGCTTGTATGATGACCAGATCCCCAACTCACAAGCATCATGAAATATATCACCGAATACCGCGATGCGGAACTTGTCAAAGGGGTCTTGGGAGAGATTCGAGAGACCGTTTCGCAACCATGGGTCTTGATGGAAATATGTGGCGGGCAGACCCATGCCATTGTGCGCCACGGCATCGACCAGCTTTTGCCTGACGAAATCGAGCTGGTTCATGGCCCGGGGTGCCCGGTCTGTGTGACTCCCTTGGAGCTGATCGACAAAGCCCTGGCAATCGCATCACTGCGTGATGCGTCGCGCCCTGATGTGCTATTTACGTCTTATGGCGATATGCTGCGCGTCCCTGGCTCCAGCCAAGATCTATTTTCCGTAAGAGCTGCCGGCGGTGACGTACGCGTTGTCTATTCGCCCCTGGATGCACTCAAGATTGCCCAGGAAAACCCATCCAAAGAAGTGGTCTTCTTTGCGATAGGCTTCGAAACCACCGCCCCCGCCAACGCCATGAGCGTGATGCAAGCCAAAGCATTGGGGATAGATAATTACAGCATCCTGGTCTCGCACGTACGCGTTCCTCCGGCGATGCATGCCATCCTTGGGTCGCCTCACAACCGCGTGCAGGGGTTTTTGGCAGCCGGGCATGTTTGTGCCGTGATGGGCTATTGGGAATATCCTCCTATTGCCAAGCAATACCAAACTCCCATCTCTGTCACCGGATTCGAACCGTTGGATATCGCTCAGGGCATCCTGACAGCGGTCAAGATGCTTGAAGAGGGTCGCATCGAGGAAGTCGAAAATGCCTACCAGCGTGCTGTTACATTTGATGGCAATAAACCAGCGCAGAAAGTGATCGAGCAAGTCTTCGAAGAGTGCGACCGAAAATGGCGCGGCATTGGCACAATCCCGTTGAGCGGCTGGCGATTGCGGCCAGAATTCGACAATTTCAACGCAGAGAATCGTTTCGACGTTGGCGAGATCAACCCCGAGGAATCTCCATTGTGTATTGCAGGCGAAATCCTCCAGGGATTGAAGAAACCCCACCATTGCAGCGCCTTCGGGAACCAATGCACACCGGAACACCCTCTGGGCGCGACGATGGTCTCCGCAGAAGGCGCTTGTGCAGCGTATTATCGCTATGGACGAGGATTCGAATCGCATGACTGACGAACGACAATTGACGACAGACAGCCTCCCCTCAATGACCGGCCCAGTCTGCCCAGTACCGTTGAAGCATAGCGAGAAGATCGTCATGGGCCATGGCAGCGGCGGCAAGATGATGGCTGACCTTATCGCCAAGACCTTTTTGCCGCCATTGGATAACGCTGTACTGCGGGCCGGCAATGATGCGGGCGTGGTGCAGTCTGACTCTGGCGCCAAGCTCGCTATAAGCACAGACTGTCATGTGGTGTCCCCGCTCTTCTTCCCTGGCGGCGATATCGGCAAGCTAGCCATTTGCGGCACGGTCAATGATGTCGCCATGATGGGGGCGATCCCCCAATTCTTGACAGCGGGGTTCATTCTCGAAGAGGGTTTAGAATTAGATGTTCTCGAACATGTGGTCGCTTCGATGCAAGCAGCTGCCCAAGAGGCGGACATTGAGGTTGTTGCTGGGGATACTAAGGTCGTCCAAAAGGGTCTGGCGGACGGGTTGTATATCACGTCAGCTGGGGTTGGCGCGGTGCTACCAGGAGTAGACATCAACGGTGCCGGCGCGAAACCCGGGGACGTGGTAATCATTTCGGGCTTCATCGGAGACCATGGGATTGCAGTCCTCGGCGCGCGGGGCGAGCTGGGGTTCGAATCTGATGTTCAAAGTGACGTAGCACCCCTAAACCACGTCATCGCGTCCATCATCAATACCAGCGACAAAGTTCGGGTTCTGCGCGATCCCACACGCGGGGGTGTCGCCTCAGCATTGAATGAAATCGCGCAGCAATCGAATGTCGGCATTTCGCTGTACGAAAATGCGATCCCCGTTCGCCCAGCAGTGGCAGCCGCCTGTGAAATGCTGGGATTCGATCCGTTGTACATTGCAAACGAGGGCAAATTTATCGCCATCGTGGGAGGCGAAGACGCAGACGAGGTGCTTTCTGTCATCCAGGATCATTCCTATGGCGAAGGGGCAGCTATCATTGGCGAGGTCAGCGCCCAGCCAACCAGGCGAGTGCTGATGAAAACTGCCATTGGTGGTAGCCGAGTTGTCGATGTCTTGGCTGGAGAAATGCTACCTAGAATTTGTTAGCAAATCGATTCTAGTTTGTATAGTTCATGATGACTGGATACGAAGGAGATCGACCCAAACATTTCTTGCTGCAAGAAGCCATTGAGCTTTTGCGGGATAAACGCCCGGATGATGCTTTTCCAGTATTGTCCCAATATCTACGCATCCACCCTGACTCCGAAGAGGGCTGGTTGCTGCTGAGCTACGCGATCAAGGACCTGGAGAAAAAAATCGAGTGTGTAGAGCGAGTTATCAAAATCAATCCTGCGAACCAAACGGCGGTGGAGCGTCTAAGCAAACTCCGCTCGATGATTCAGCCCGAAATCGAACCGCGACCTAATAACACAATAGGGGTTCCAATCGGGGCGATTGTAGGCGCGATTATCGGTATAGGGCTAATCATATTGGTCGCAGGTATTTGGGGGTTTCAGGCTTTAAATAACGCTACTCCAACCATAACCCAAGCAACGCAAGTGTCTTCGGCGCTCGATCCACCTGCAACACAAACGCCTGATGCCACCAACACGCCGACGTTTACTGCGACTGTCATTCCTGCCTTCACATCTACGCCGGCCCCCACTTTACCTCCCACTGCGACATCGGCACCTCTAGACGCGGGCACTTTGAGTCAAATGGATGAAATCCAGAACCAGGTCGCGGCTATGCGTCAGCTCGTACCGTTATCGCCCGTTTCACGCTTCATCATTTCCCAGGAATCTGTTCGGCCAATCCTGGAAAGTCGCTACCTCCAATATAATACACGTGAGGGAGTTGAAGACCAAGTGCGCGTGTTAAGTACCCTGGGGTTGGTCGAGCCCTTCTATGACCTTTACTCCAGATCAGTCGAGCAGATCGGAGAAGGGATTGGGGGGTTCTACATTCCTGGGGCAGACGAGCTCTATGTGATTGGGGAAAATTTCTCGGGTGTCGAAAGATTTGTGTTTGCTCACGAGTATACACATGCCTTAACAGACCAGCATTATGCCCTAGACTCTGTCGGCGTATATCCCGTTTGCCTCAACAACGCTGACCGCTGCCTGGCAATCTCAGCCTTAGTGGAAGGGGATGCAACATACCTAATGTATCAATGGCTGGAATTATATGGCACCGAAGAGGACAAAAACGATATCATTGCCGCCCAATATGCGCCCATTGATCGCACGATTTCCAGATTGACACTACCGCCCCCTTTCGTTGTGCGCGAAGTGCAGTTCCGCTATCAAGAGTCTACAGAATTCATCGAACATCTCTACCAGATTGGCAAATGGCAGATGATCAACCTGGCTTACGGAACGCTGCCCCAAACCACAGAGCAAATCCTGCACCCTCACAAATACCAGGAACGGGAGGGTGCCAAACCGGTAGAGATCCCCGATCTGCAAGGAATTCTGGGGGATCATTGGAGGCAACTTGCTTCGGACACATTGGGAGAGTTTGGCACAGAATTGATCCTGGGCTACAGCTCCAATGGCCTCAATCAAATAAATCCGGATGTTGCCAAGCTTGCTGCTGCCGGATGGGGGGGCGATCATTTTCAGATGTATTACAAAGGCACAACCAACGACAGAATTCTGGCTGCTGCCTGGACCTGGGATACCCGCACTGATGCGGATCAGTTTTGGGCTGCCATCAGTGAATATTTAGATATGCGCTATCTAAAGAAGAGAATTGACCATCCCCAAGGTCAATGTTGGGAAAAAATCGTAGAAGAGAATACCTGCATCTTCCAAAGGGGATCAGATATTCTTTGGATCATTAGCCCAGACATGGACACCCTAGAACTGGTCAAGTCTCAATTTCAAGGTTTCCGATAACCCTATCGATGTCAAACCCATAAATTGGGAATAATGGTTCTTAACACAAAAAATATTCCAGTAGCGGAAAAAAAAAACTACTGGAATATTTTTTGACTGACTAAATCACGGGCAAGTTATTTTGTAGGTGACGTGGAAATGCGGCGTTATCGTCCCGGTCTGCTCAGAGTAAGCTCCCAAGAATGGACATTGGTACGTGAATTTGTAGTCTCCCTCTTCCCCGGTGAATGAACGAACTCCGTAGGGCTCGATGTAGAAGCTAATTGTTTGAGGGCCGGTCATCGTGTAGAATATTTTGTGACCGGTCATATTTTTGAATGAGAATGCAATCAGAGAATTTGGTTCCATGACGCCATCTAGAGTACCAAGTTCATCATAGGTATCATAATATGTGGTACACCGTGATGGAACTGAAATGTTACCCCCATTGGTTAAGTCAATAGCGCCTGTCATCGTTTTCCCCCCACAAACGACAATGGAATACGAAAATAGCGCTCTTTTTACAGTTACTGTCTTTGTTTCTTTGGGGCCAACTGGATAATAAGCAAATGCTCCCCCAGGAACTGCCGGGTACACGATATCTTGGGCACTGCGGCGGACTTCTTTGGCCTCAGTTAGCCTAACATAAATGGTAAATTCACTCTTGTTTTCAAGAGTGAACTGTGCCAATTCAGGTCTGGCGTACGCGACTGTCGCGGTGGTCATTATTTGAACAAAAATAAAGATAAGAACAAGAATCAGTTTTTTGCATCTCATATCACCAGCTCCTTTTTGTGGCTATCAGAAATCCACTACTATATAGTGTATTTATCATTACCAAAAACACAATAGTATCCTAGTACTATACATCAAATTATACCAACAAAAAACGCACATCTCTAACGAGATGTGCGTTTTTCTCAAATTTCTATCGATACTAATCGCAACCGAGTTCGAGTGTCTGGTGGAATGCTAGCAACCACGAACCTGATTTCACATAGTAACCATCCAATCCTTTACATTGATAGGAGAAACTGTATGTTCCACCTTCAGCAGTAAAAGCGCGGGTACCATAAGGATCCAGTGCGAAACTGACAACCTGAGGGCCAGCCATTGTCACAAACAAGGCATCACTCGAAGTGTTCTCGACATTGAAGGCCACCAACGTGTTGGCTTCCATCACATTGTCAAGGGTTCCAAGCTCTTCATAGGTGTCATAGTACGTTGTGCACACAGAGGGGATCCGCAACAGTCCACCAAGGGCGAGATCGATCGCTCCGGTGAGTGTTTTCCCACTGCAGACAATGGTCGAATAGGAATAGAGTGCCCGCTTCACAGTAACGGTCTTGGTCGTGTCTGGCTCTACGATGATGTAGTAGAAGGAACCACCAGGAACCGCAGGGTACTCGATCTTCTGCGCGCTATGCCTGAGCTCAGTGGCTTCGAACATCGTTATGTAAATCGTGTGGTCACTATTATTTTCGATAGTGAACTCTGCCAGCGTGGTCTGCGCGAGCGCGGATGTTACTGATACCACCAGCAGAGCAGCTACCAAAAGAATAGCAATGGTCAATTTTTTGGTTTTCATTACAGACTCTACTGCAGTAACTCAGGCAAAACAGAAGCGTTGAGCAACAAAAAAGA
>CAYWIC010000240.1:0-5751 GCA_964458115.1 uncultured Anaerolineales bacterium
TATTTTCTAGGTTTTGGGGAGCACTCCCTAAAAGATTTGTCAGTCAATCAGCTTATTGGGTTACCTGGTTGAGCAAGTGAGCGGCGAACCAATTGATGAATATCTCAATGAGAATGTTTTTTCTCCTTTGGAAATGACCCACACAACTGCCGCCCCTTTGGACACACCTGAGAAATTGGCGACTCCTTTCGAACGCTGGTATGGGGTGCTGGCAAAAACCAATGTCGAACTCCCGCTCTCCCAGCGTCGCATTATCGGTGGGGGCGGGTTGTATTCAACCGCAGGCGACTTGGCAAATTTCCTGCTCGCGCATATGAACCAGGGCAAATTTGGTGATTACCAAATGCTGCAACCTGAAATTGTGGCGTTGATGCACCAAGTGAGCAGCGAAACCTATGATGATTTTGCACAGATTGGATATGGGTATGGTTGGAGCGTTTACCAAAAAGAGCCCCGGCAAATGTGGGATATCACATTCCAGCCGCGCGGGTATCAGGGACATGGGGGGCGCACCTGGGGCTATAGCAGCGCCATGTACATGGTGGATGATGACGAAGGTGCTTATGGCTATATTCTTCTAATGAATCATAGCATGGTCGAGTCAATGGACATGCCGATGTTTTTATCGGTCCAATACAATATTCAGGATTTGATGTTGAATGAGGCATTTGGGATGTACAAAGGCTTGACCCCCTAGGATATCCTACGGAGATTATTGAGGAGAATATCAATGCTAGGTCTAGATAAATCAGACACATTGTTTGTGATTTGGGCATTCGTTATGCAGGTTTGCTTGATCGTGCTCTTTGCGATCCGTAAATCGAATTTAGATCTTATTATGAAATATGGCTGGATATTCTATCTTTTAAGTATCCCGGCCGTGATTGTCGGTTTGATCATGCTGCGCAGTGGCAAAGATTGGTCGTTCTGGTTAGGGGGATTTCTGTTCCTTGTTTGGGCGATCTTGGGTTATGTGGTTGAATATCGGTTTGGAATACAATGGCGTAACCCCGTTGTGTGGTCTGTACTCGTCCCATATGTGCTTCTGTATTTGGGGACAATCATGTTCTACTGGTTCCCCCTGGGGATTCTGGGGCGGCCGCTCTGGTACATCTATGGTGTGCTGTTTGCGTTGGGCACCTACTTGAATATCACCTCGCACTAATTTCGGGTTCTAAAGAAATCCTCAGGTGGAAGAGTCAGTGTGTTTCGGTCACTTTTTGCAATCCCCTGGGAGATTCTGTATCCCAGCCTTTTGCCCGGGTGAGATGATAGCAAAATAGTTGGGCCGGCACGATATTGACTAAGGGGCTGACCCACTCTGGCATCCCATCGGGCAAGTGCAAGGGGATGTGTGCCAAAGAGAGGGCTTTGTCATCGTTTGAGAGCACCAGCAATTCAGCCCGATATTCATCTTGCAAGCGATGCAAGAGCGCTAGCATGTCATCGAATACCGCCCCTTGCGGAGCCACGGCCATTACAGGGAAGCCTCTTTCAACAATGGCAATAGGGCCATGTCGAAAATCGGACGGCGAATAGGGTTCCGCAACCACATAGCATAACTCTTTCAATTTCAAAGACCACTCAAAGGCTGTTGCATAATTAAAACCGCGTCCCAAAATAACGCATTGATTCATGTAGCGATAACGCTCGGAAACGCGTTCGATCTGCTTCGTCAATGCCAGCATTTTCTCCACATATTCTGGAACGCGGGATAACGCCTCGAGCATATCAGGATCCTCCCTAAGCACGGCCGAAAGCATGCTGATCGCCATCAATTGAGCTGTATAGCTTTTCGTCGCCGCGACAGCTTTCTCTTCTCCTGCATAAATGTCAAGCACAAAATCCGATGAATATGCCAGGGGAGATTCGGATGCATTTGTGATTGCCAGCGTGAGTGCACCTTGTCGATTCCCCTCAGCCATAACACTGACAATATCTGGCGATTGTCCTGATTGAGAAATGCCAACAACAACTGCATTCTCCAAGTTGGGGGGCTGACCATACTTGCTGAAGAGAGATGGAGCGGCTAAGGCCACTGGCAATCGATTGAACATCCCCCAGAGGTATTTCGCATATAAGCCTGCATGATCCGAAGTCCCTCTCGCCGTCAGGAATAAGTATTTTGGATTTGTTTGTCTGACAGCCTGAGCAATTTGTTTGACTACGCTTATCTGCCCGGTAAGAAGATTGCCCAACACAGTCGGTTGTTCGAATATCTCCTCGTAAAGGCTCATGACACTCTCCAGTCTAAAGGGTCAAAAACAAATACCGCCTTCAAATTATAATCTGGCGGTATTGTTTGTTTGATTCTCATGAAAGCGCCTACTTCAAAAATCCGGATATTTCTCTGGCAAGTAGCGCTGTTATTGATTGTATCGATTCAAAAGATCAGCCTTAAACTTCTGGTAGTTCTCATAGACCCTATGGGTATTGTCTGCTGGTACACCGGTTACGTTGGGAGAAACGAATACCCGATCGGGGGTTTTGCCCATCAGCGCTAATTGAGAAGCCGTTTCAGCGACCAGGGATATGGCGATCGAAACTGCGGTGACCGTTGAACTGGCTGCCACATTACCTGTAACTCCTTCGATTCCAACCAAAGCATCTTCTGGTGGTGATGAGTTATCAATAACAATGTCCGCGGCGCTCTGCAGCGATTTACCAGAGGAATGCTTGGATTTGTTGATCTGCGCGTTTTCGACACAGGTTACTGCCACAACTGTCAAGCCCTGCTCTTTCGCCAGCAGCGCCATTTCGATGGGTGCAGCGTTCATACCACCGTGGGAGAAAACGAGCATCGAATCAACCGCATCGAGCTTATGAGAGGCAAGGATTTGCGCCGCGTATCCTTCCTGGCGCTCCAGCCAAAGTAACTCGCGGGCACCACCCGGGCCAGTAACATTGCTCCACATCAGGCGTGGATCGAATATAGGATGGAAACCGACAAACCCACCATAACGCGGGAACATATCCTGTACGGGCAATACGGAATGACCAGAGCCAAACATGTGAACTGCGCCGCCTGCCGCAATCGAGCTTGCAAAGGCGAACCCCGCAGCTTCGATGGCCTCCATTTGCGTTGCCTGAATTTTATCAATTAATTTCCCGATTTCTTTTAGATATACCTTCGCTGACATCTTCTATGTACTCCTAAGTTTTTGATCAAACTACAGAATTGCTGTTATGTAGTTTGAGAATTTTGATTGCGAGAATCTCCATGAAATTCCGTACTGATCAGCCTTTTAATGCTCCCGAAGTCAAACCGGCAACGATATTTCGATGCGCTGGAATCTTTGACTGCCTGCCTGGCCGTCACAAAATCGCCCCAGGTTTCAATGCCAGCAAAATCTATCCAGTAGTGGCAGGAACCTCGGCATTGAAGGTCATAGACGTTCCACATTTCTATCCGATCCAAGATATCCCGGCATTTGAGTTTGCTCTATACCGGTAGCGGTATAAGGAATGGATACATGCCCCATCTGAGACTAATCTACTACCAAACCACCTGTTAAATTTATTGAAGCTCCGGTAATATAAGCAGCCTGGTCGGAAGTTAGAAATGCAACTGCTGCGGCAACATCTGCTGGAGTTCCAATTCGTTTTAGAGGGAACATATTCGCCCGCTCGCTTTTAAACTCCTCAGATGATTTTCCTTGGTCGGCAGATATCTCTGCAACAAAAGCATCATCCATGTCGGTTGCGATAATTCCAGGCAAGACTGTATTCACTCTTATATCAGGTGCGAGTTCTGCAGCAAGTGTCCGGGTCAAACCAATGATCGCTATCTTTGCCACTCCATACGCGGCCGCCCCGGTGGTAGCAATCAGCGCAGCTCCGGAAGAAATGTTAATGATATGACTCGTTTTGTTCCTTTTCATTTCTAATGCAGCTCGATTGGAGCACAAGAAAGCACTCTTAACATTCAGATCCATAGACCGATTCCAACTTTCTAAGCTTGAACCGACCAGATTCTCGTATTTAAACAAACCCACATTATTTACCAAAATATCAACACCTTGGTAGTTTTCTATAACGTTATCAAACAAGTTGTTAACATCTGACTCCTTTGTCATGTCCCCAGGTATTGCCATTGCCTTTCCACCTGCTGATTTGATTTCCTCCACGACTTTTTGTGCTTCATCAACACGAATATCGTTTACTATCACTATGGATTTTTCTTCGCCAAACCGAAGTGCAATTCCCCTACCAATACCAGCACCAGCACCGGTGATAACCACTCTTTTGTCAGTAAGTTCTTGATACATAATATTCCTCCAAATATTTTTCTAAAGTTTGAACAATCATTTGATAGACCCGGAAGCCAGGCCTTGGATCATATAGCGTTGCATTGCTACGAAAAGTACTAGGATGGGGATAATAAAGAGAACAGCAAAAGCTAATAGCGTAGGATAGTCTGTAGAAAATTCGCCCTGATAAGCTACAATAGTAACCGGCACTACGCGATTTCTAAGGGATTGAGTGAATGTGAAAGCAAACAGGAATTCATTCCAGGTTAGTAAGAAGCCGTAAACGCTTGTTGCGGCTACCCCAGGAAAACTGATTGGGATGATTATTTTGAGCAATGTCAATAATTTGCTGGCACCGTCGATTTTTGCTGCCTCGTCTACCTCTCGTGGGATAGAGTTAAAGTAGTTGTACATCATCCACAGTACAAATGGCAAAATGATGACCGTATCCATTAGAATAACAATCAATAAGGTATCATAAAGCTTAATTCGACTAACCAGAAAGAAATATGAGATTGTCAGCAATATTGGTGGAAACATTTTTGTACTTAGGACATAAGTCAACATAAATTCCTTGCCGCGTAAGTTGAATCGCGAAAGAGCATAAGCAGCAGGGATGCCAAGTGTTAATGCCAAAAGCGTTGTAGAAACTCCAACAATAAGGCTGTTAATAAATGGGGCTCGAAGGTCAGGATCCAAAATAATCGATCGATAGGCCTCCAAATTGATATCCGTAGGGAAAAGGGTAAGACTAAAAGTTTCTCCAATGGGTCTGATTGATATTGATATCATCCAAAGGATAGGAAGCCCCATAACAATCGCGACAAAAATCGTTAAGATGTATACTGCTCCCTTTCGCAGCAGATTTCGACTATTTCGAGAATGCACTTTGGCGAACATAAATTAAATACCTCAAAAATGTGAACTTGGTTGACTATTGCGCCCAATTCTCTGTGGTTAGTCTCTCTGCATCAATGGAACCAGAACTGAACTAAACGCAATCATCACCAGAAACATCAGAACTGCTACAGCAGCCGAGTAACCAAAATCGAAGCGTTCGAATGCTAATCTGTATGCATAAGTTGCCAGAACTTCTGTGCTATTTACTGGCCCACCCCCTGTCATAATCCAAATAAGATCAAAGAAAACAAAGGCTCCAATGAAGTCAAAAATAGTCAAAGTAATTAATGTGTTCCGTAATTGCGGAATCGTAACAAATCGAAATCGATGGAAAATGCCTGCCCCATCTATACTAGCTGCCTCATACAGTTGTTTGGGAATGGCTTGCAAAGAAGCCAAAATCATCAGCATATAAAATGGCAAAGCAAACCATGTATTGGCAATGATCACTGCCATTAATGCCCAATTCGGATTAGCGAGCAAAGTCCATTCAACATCAAATCCCAACGTCGATAAGATAACAGGTAAGATGCTTAAATATGGGTTATACAGTAGACTCTACTGCAGTAACTCAGGCAAAACAGAAGCGTTGAGCAACAAA
>CAYWIC010000241.1:0-5750 GCA_964458115.1 uncultured Anaerolineales bacterium
GGGTTAGGAATATATTAAATGGGAATTCCTGCCAACTATCTGAAATTTACTACTCGGGGTCAGTGGAGAAACTGGCTGGAGAAGAATCACACCTCCAAACCTGAGGCCTGGGTGATCCTGTACAAAAAGAAATATCAAGACCAAGGGCTGAACTTGAACGAAGCCATCGAAGAGGCGCTATGCTTTGGCTGGATCGATGGCGTCATGAGAAGTCTTGGCGAGAAGCGCATTGCGCTAAGGTTTTCTCCAAGAAGGCGGAACAGCATTTGGTCGGTGAGCAATATTCAAAGGGTGGAGAAGTTGATCGCAGAGGGGAAAATGGCACCAGCCGGAGAAACGAAAATCGCAGAAGCCAAAGAAAATGGTCAATGGGCTGCTGCCATCCGTCGCGAGCAAGTAGATATCATCCCTAAAGAGCTGGAAATCGAGTTAAGGAAAAAGACTGGCGCACTATCTGCTTATCGTGCACTACCCGCTTCACGCAAGAAACATTATATCTACTGGTTGCAGACCGCCAAACGTGCAGAAACCAAGCAAAAAAGAATACGTAAAATCGTCGAAGAAGTTTATGGAAATGAGTAACTCCAAGCATCTTACACTTGCTCGAAAAATCGTCGAGCAGTTCAAAATTGTTGCTAGCGTTGAAGCCATCACGCTGGGCGGCTCCAATACCATGGGGTCAATTGATATACACTCCGATATCGATCTCTATATTTTCGCTAAAGAAGTCATTCCTCTGAGCACGCGTCAGGCGATCGTTAAAAAATTGGGTGCCAGGGAAGCTGATCTCAACTTGACGTTTTGGGATCTTGGTGATGAATGGTTTGACTTGGGCACAGGCATTGAAGTTGATATCATCTATTGGGACCCCGCCTGGATAGAAGGTCAGCTAGAGCGCGTACTTGTTTCCCATCAGGCTAGCATGGGTTACACAACCAGTTTCTGGCATACAACCCTAAACTCCAAGGTGCTCTTTGATCGTTCTGGCTGGTTTGCCAGTCTCCAAGAGAGGTCCAAGCGAGCCTACCCTGCAGAATTGAAATACGCCATCATCGCCAAGAACCATCCCGTCCTGAGATCGGTGATCCCTTCTTACTATGGTCAGATCAAGAAGGCTCTCGAGCGCGGGGATAATATCAGCATCAATCACCGGATTGCTGCCTTATTGGCCAGCTATTTTGACGTGCTCTTTGCGCTCAATGAGATTCCCAACCCCGGAGAAAAGAGAATCCTGGAATTTGTACTGGAGCAATGCTCGATAACACCTCCTAATCTGAAAGATCGAGTGGAAGTGATTCTCCAGTCGGCTGGAACTGGGAGTGAGGAATTACTCGCTCACTTGGATGTTTTTTTGGATGATCTGGATGGCCTACTTTCAGGTGAAGGATTCGATCCAGAGAACTCACGATTCCTTTCGAGATGAATATCTCTCTAGATAAACCCATTGCTTACGGACGCACAGCCGAGATCTACGCCTGGGAAAAAGATCAAGTGCTGAAACTCTTTTACGATTGGTTCAGTCTGGAAAATATCCGATACGAACTTTGCATTACCCGCGCGGTGCATGACAGCGGCCTGCCTGTTCCGACGGTGGGCGAGATCATCCAGGTCAACGGCCGAAACGGTTTGCTCTACCAGCGTGTGGATGGCATCTCCATGTTTGATAAGATGGCGATAAAACCTTGGATGATTTTCCACTACGCTCGAAGGTTGGCCGAACTCCACGTCGAGATGCACTCCAAAACTATTCGTGCTGACATTCCACTGCAGCATCCCAAACTGAAGGACAAGATCAATCATGCCGATGCTCTCTCAATTGATCTTCGAGCGAAAGCTCTAGACACACTCGAAACGCTGCCGGTAGGAGATCGTCTATGTCATGGCGATTTCCACCCTGGCAATATCATACTCTCGAATGGCAGCGAAGTGGTTATCGACTGGATCGACTCTTCTTTAGGAAATCCGCTCGCAGATGTCGCTCGCACCACCATTATCGCTCGCGGAGCGATCGAAAGCCATCAAATCCAAGAGCCCCTGCAGAGAGTTGCTGTTCGCATCTTCCACGCCGCGTACCTACGGCAGTATTTTTCATTACGCCCCGCGGGCAATGCTGAATACAGAACCTGGCTGCCGATTGTCGCCGCAGCCCGGCTGAGTGAAAATATCCCCGAAGTGGAAGGGTGGTTGCTTGAGCAGGTGGATGCTCGATTTTCCCCATTTGCGAGATAATTTTTAATTTATGTCATCCTGAGCGCGCCAGAGGCGGACCGATGGCCAGCGAAGGATCTACTGGCGAAAATTGGGGAGATTCTTCGTCCTGCCTTTGGCAGTCTCAGAATGACAATCGTAATAGAAAATCACAACAATTGACTCCATTCTTTAGTGTTGCACTATGGAATGTCATTTCTCCCAAAGCCGTCGGACCCTCCCCCGCCATCCAGTAATTCTTTGCATTTCAGGTATTGCCGCCTCCATGGCCTGTTCTCCCAGTTTGACTACATCATGAACATCGACGTGATCCAAATAGCCGATATGCGTGACATCTGGACGGATGATCACCTCAGGAGCATCGATCTGCAGGCGAAGATCGGAGATGGCCCCCATGCCTATCTCGATGGACCGGAAATAGATTTCGAAAGCTTTCGCGATGCGGGTGCGGGCGATGCGGTTCAGGATCAGGTTGTACTGATGGGAGTCAGGCGCGCCGCGCTCTCTGGTCGTTGGGGATAAGACCACCGCCACCACCGGCAAGCGTGGCTTTGGAGAAATCTGCCGGGCAACAGACACAGGCACCGGGTCCAGCACCCCACCATCCACCAGAAATTGCTCGTCCAACATCTTGGCCGGGTAAATGCCCGGGATGGCAACCGTCGCTAAGAGGGCATCCATCACACGCCCGCGCGTCAAGACAATTTCCTGGCCTGAATAAAGGTCTACTGCTGTCAGCGCGCAGGGAATTCTTAGTTCGGCAAAGGTTCGTTCTCCCAGCAGATCGTGGAGAGCCTGCTCGACTCCGTCAATCCCCAAGAGACTGGGTTCCCCTCCCAAGTGGAAGCTGTAGAGTTTGCCCTGATCTACAGCAGCCATGTGCGCTTCGAGTTCGTCGGGCGAATATCCGGCCGCATAAGACACCGCAGCCATCCCTCCGGCGCTGGTACCGGCAATGGCACGCACCCGAAAGCCCTCTCGTTCGAGCACACGCAGCACCCCAATGTGAGCGTTCCCTTTTGAACCACCACCTCCCAAAGCGAGCAAAATATCTGTCATATTAGCCTATATTCCGTTCGACCGTTTTGATTAACGCTTCTAGGTTATCCAAGCCCCGAAATTTCGCTTCGACGCCATCAGCACGTCTTACAGTGCAGTCCCAATTAACGGGTCTTCTGCTCCTACCATAAATGGGCAATACGCGAAAGTCGTCAATCTCATTCCAAGGGAACTTGGTGCTCCCCCGCCAAGTTGTAATTAAAACCCCAAGTTCATAGAGATCCACACGATGTCTTATATGAACATAATACATGGCACCCATAACCGCGGCCAACAACAGAAATACTACGCCCAAAATCGTTGCAATCATGATGGAATCATTGCGATAACTGGAGCCCAAGATTTCGTGTGGAGGGGCAAGATACTTACTTATCGCAGTGGCAAACTCCAACACACTTGTGATCACACAAAAAATAGCAACTCCCAACATCACTTTTCCTGGAGTATTTCGAGGCAGGTAAGATTCCTGGAAATTTCCGAGTTTATGAGATTCCTCAGACATAAGAATTTTCCTTTTAGAAAAATCAATTTCGCTATTCTTCCATGGGACCCCAGGTGGCCATGCCATCGAAAACATCATTGTATGTCAGGCGCATCACTTCGCCGTTCTCATTAAGGATTTCAATTTCTGTTGCTTCATTTTGACCCACACTATAGAGGATATAGCTGCTATCTGGCGACCAGCGCGGTCTGAACTCATCGATATCATTGCTGGTAACTTGAGCGAAATCGGTACCATCAGGCCGAATGATGAAGAGATCGAAATTATCATAAACATTGGATGCAAAAACGATATAGCGGCCATTTGGAGACCAATGGGGGGTCAAGACTTCCCCCAAATTTTCAGTCAATTTACCAAGCTCACCTGATGCACCCTGGAATGCATAAAGATCAAATGCTCCCTGGGCATTCGTCGTAAACGCCAAAACGATGCCATCTTCAGAGTCAGATAATGTTGGAGACATAACCACACTGTTGGTTTCGGAGATGACCTCTGTTTGCTCAGAGCCATCAGGATTCATAAAATAAATTCCCGGAAATCCATCCCTCTCTGTCACAAAGAGGATCAGTGATCCATCAGGGGACCAAGTTGGTGTAAAATCATTGGCCGGGTCATCGGTCAGTTGCGTGACATTCGATCCGTCGACATTCATGCTATAGATATCAAAATTGCCACCTCGGTCTGAAGCAAAGAGAATCCTCATCCCATCAGGAGAATAGGCTGGCTCTACATCCAATCCAGGATCTTCGGTCAGACGAGTAAGCCCGCTGCCATCTGTGTTCATGCTATAGATTTCCTTATTGCCATCACGCTCTGAGACAAAAGCAATTTTGGCATTCACAAACACGCTTGGCACCACTCCCCCCATTTCCAGGATCATCGCTTCGATCTCAGCCTGATTGGGATCATTCGGGCTCAGCTGTAGATAGCGGAAAAATGCTGAGACAGATTTTTCCGTCTGACCCAATTCGCGATAGATGAGGCCTAAATCTGCATAGGCGCCCAACAGATCCGGGTTGAACCTCAGGGCCTGCTCATAATTTGGGATGGCATTCTGATAGTCTCCCTGACGAGCATAGGCTAATCCTAGATTATAGAACGCAGTATCGTTCTTTGGACTGATTTCAAGGGCAATGTTAAGTTCGGATATTGCATTCTCATAATCTCCCAAATTTAGATATGTGCGCCCCAGGTTATTGTGCGCCCATTTATGTTGGGGGTTAATTTCAATCACAGATTGAAAAACAGTGAGAGCTTCTACATTTTTATTTTGCTGAATTAAAGCTATCCCCAAACCATTGATAACATCAGCATTTTGAGGATCGTTTATAACGACTTCCCTACATTGCGCTTCGCCCTGCTCAGGCTGAACAAACGCCAGCGCAACACATATTCCACCCTTTGCGGAAAGGTTGTCTGGATCCGTAGCCAAAACCGCATTAAATTGCTCTATAGACTGCTCATACAGGCCAAGATCGACATACGTCAAACCAAGGTTTATGCGCGCTTCTACATTGTCAGGCTCAGATTCTAATGCAGCCTGGAATTCAGCCGCAGCTAACACCAATTCTCCCTGGTCAACGTATTCAAGTCCTTTTTCGATATGTTCTTCGGGCGTTAGTTCAGGATCATCAGTCTGGGCGAGAGCTCCGGATATTCCCCCAAATATCATCATCACAAAAACAAGAAATAAACTCCCAAGTAGAATGCGATCAGAATGTTTCATGACGTGCCTCTCCTTTGGCAAAATTGTGATCACTCCATCGACAGTGTTTACTAATCAAATTATACAGTCCGGGGGGAGCTTGGTAAAGTTCCTGGAGTACTATAAAAAAACAAGACACACCCCGAAGAAAATTTCAGGGTGTGTTTTGTTTTTTCGATTATCAGCGAGAGGCGCCCTTTGGACAGCCTTGCACACTCCTGCGTTTAGGCACTAACAGCACTTCTATCGACAAAAAATTGTCGATGTTGATAACCT
>CAYWIC010000242.1:0-5716 GCA_964458115.1 uncultured Anaerolineales bacterium
TTTTTGTTGCTCAACGCTTCTGTTTTGCCTGAGTTACTGCAGTAGAGTCTACTATTGATATGGATATTATTTGGCTGCCGATATACTGATTTATGTTATGGTTACAATGCGTTTTGGAAGAGAATTCTCCCTCTTCTTAGTCTTGATGCGCACGGATTTGAAATTGAAACTCAGATGAATGTCCGTGCCCTCAAAACCCGATTGAACGTCATCGAAGTGCCCAGTTTCGAAGCAAGGAGAGTTCACGGAAAAGGCTATTTGAAACCAATTCCGGACGGCTGGCGGGTGCTGAAAACAATTTTCAGAGAACGTTTCGGAGATCTCGACTGGAAGAGCATATTACCATCTCGTTCCCGTACCATTACCGACTCTCTCGAGGAATGAGAGTGCTGATGTGTTTTCGATTGTAATTTGCGCCTACACAAAGAAGAGGTGGGAAGCACTAATCAACTCAATCGATTCGGTGATGCAGCAAAGCCTAGCCCCCAAGGAAATAATCCTCGTAATCGATCATAATCCCAAGCTCTTGGCCCAGGCTCAAGCATGTTTTCCATCTGTTAAGGTGATTAAAAACGCAGAATCGCGTGGGTTATCCGGTGCACGGAACAGTGGAATAAAGGTTGCTAGAGGAGAATTCATCGCATTTATGGATGAAGATGCCACAGCTGATCGTGATTGGCTCGCCCGCCTCCTGGAGGGATATGCCGACTCAGATACGTTAGGGGTTGGCGGCGCAATCATTCCAGTCTGGGAATCGGGTCCTCCTGCATGGTTCCCTGAAGAGTTTCTCTGGGTTGTGGGATGCACGTATCGTGGAATGCCGGAAACTGCGACCGAAGTGAGAAATCTTATCGGCTGCAATATGTCCTTCCGGCAGAGTGTATTCGAGAAAACCGGCATGTTTCAAACCAATATTGGCCGGATTGGGTCTTATCCCTCTGGTTGCGAAGAAACCGAACTTTGCATTCGAGCCACTCTACTACATCCATCTGGTAGATATATTTATGAGCCAGATGCCACAGTGCATCACAGCGTCCCTACAACCCGGGCGACATTTAAATACTTATTATCAAGATGCTATGCGGAGGGGCTTTCAAAGGCCCAAGTTGCGCAATCCGTGGGGATAAACGCGGGTTTGGCCTCCGAACGGGCATACACCCTGCGAACCTTGCCCAGGGGTGTAGCGCGTGGGTTTGCTGATACCCTTTTGCGCTTCGATGCGTGGGGATTGGCTAGGGCGGGCGTCATATGTATTGGATTGGCGTTCACCACTACAGGGTATCTGATAGGACGCATCAACAGAAAACGTATTGTTCGGGGCCAGATAAAAAATGGCCATGTAACTCAATAAGCCAATCCAGAATTATGAGCACTCCCTCGAAGTCCCAGCGAGCGTATCTACTCGATATTGATATCGGAAAATCACCCTCCGATATCTCCTCGATAGATTCCGAAATTGCCCAAAAATATCAGCGAGGACTGGCGCTTGTCAGATTGCACACACACCCTCTGGGAATGGTAGAACTCAACCTGGCTGAAGACACCCTCACCGGAGCGAATCAAATTAAGCAAATTTGGGCTGCCCTCCATGATGAGATCAGCGCCCATCTATTGCAAGATGGCTGGGCAATCGAAGAAATCGATTCTCTAAAAGGGCAACCTATCCCACACAAACCATCCCCACGATGTCTCCAAGCTGTGAAAAACTTGGTTGATAACCCACATTTCGTCAGCATCATCATCGCCACAAGAGACAGACCAAACAAACTTGCAGCCTGTATGCAAGCGATCACTCAACTGGAGTATCCGAAATTTGAGATCATCATCGTAGATAATGCGCCCAAATCTTCAGCAACGCGCGATCTGAGCAGAGAACTCCAAACTCAATTCCCCCATATCCGTTATGTGCTCGAACCACGACCAGGGTTGGCAAATGCGCGTAATTGTGGGCTTCAAATGGCAAGAGGTACCTACATCGCATTTATTGATGATGATGTAACTGTGGATCCGCTCTGGTTGAGCCGGCTTGTCCTGGGGTTTAGCGTCTCCGAACATGTGGCGTGTGTAACAGGGTTGGTCATCCCATCTGAATTGGATACGGACACGCATGTGTGGTTCGAGTGGTTTGGGCGCTTCAACAAAGGATTTAATCGCCGAATGTTTGACCTCGGCCAAAATAGAATCGAACATCCGCTTTTCCCATTTGCCGCAGGAACATTTGGCACGGGCGCGAATATGGCTTTCAAGAGATCGTTTCTGCTCAACTGCGGCGGATTCGACCCTGCTCTTGGAATTGGCAGCGCTTCAAGAGGTGGCGAAGACCTGGCAATGTTCTATCAGGTCGTTCGGTCAGGAAATAAATTGATCTACGAGCCCGGTGCCATTGTGTACCATTCGCACCGACAGAATTACCAACAGTTTCGAAAACAAGTATTCGATTACGGCGTTGGCTTAACCGCATACCTAACCAAAATCCTGATCGAACAACCCAGCTTGATATTCACCTTCATCCGAAAGTCCCCTTCCGGTTTGTTCCACATATTTAGCTCCCGATCATCCAAAAATGAGCATAAACCAACCAACTTTCCTCGTGAACTAACTTCGCTCGAACGAAAGGGGATGCTTTTAGGACCATTCGCTTATCTGCACAGCCGGTGGGATGTTGCCAAAAGGAAAAAGGATGGCGAACATGTCAGTCAATAATCCACCGTCAATAGAACTGACTCAGTTTTCAACCAAATTCCCCATGCTATTGCGTGATATCGAGATAGGTGGACCGATTTCAGAAATGGCACCCATAACCACTGAGACTGCACAGATCTACCCTCGAGCACTTGCTCTCATTCGACTGCATTCGCACCCACTGGGTCAAGTCGAGTTCAACTTGAGGGCAGAGGGTCTCACTGCTGCAGAGCAGATGCAAAATATCTGGGCACACCTCGAGGATGAAATCAGCAATCATTTGCTCCAGGATGGCTGGCACGAAACTAAAATAGCGGCGTTAAATCGGGATGAGCCAATCCCACAAATAACATCTCCGAAATGTCTTCAGGCCAGGAAATCCATGCTGACCGATCCACCACTTGCCAGCATCATCATCGCCACGAGAGACCGCCCAAATCGGCTGCGCGCCTGTTTGAAATCGCTATTCGCGTCAGATTATCCGAACTACGAAATCATCATAGTCGATAACGCCCCCGCGACTCCCTCAACCCGCGAGTTGGTCGATGCTATCCAACGAGAATCAGCAAGTGTCCAATATGTCCGCGAATCATATCCAGGTCTGGGGGTTGCGCATAATTGCGGATTGAGGCAGGCTAAGGGTTCGATCGTCGCATTCGCAGACGACGATGTGCTCGTTGATCGCCACTGGCTGTCCCAACTTGTCCTGGGGTTTTCGGCCTCTAAGAATGTCGTTTGTGTAACCGGAATGATCCTGCCTGCAAAATTAGACACTGAGACACAAGGCTTTCTCGAGGAATTTGGGCGCTTCAACAAAGGAACCACGCAGCGCATATTCGACCTGAAAACGAATCGTCTCGAACATCCACTATTCCCCTTTTCAGCCGGAATCTTTGGATCGGGAGCCAATATGGCCTTTCAGACTGCATATTTGCAGGAATGCAATGGATTCGACCCGGCACTGGGTGCGGGGACTACTGCCCGAGGAGGCGATGATCTGGCCGCATTCTACGAAGTCATCCGCAAAGGCTACCAACTCGTCTACCAACCCAGCGCAATCGTTTACCATGCACATTCACAATGCTACCAACGGCTTCGAAAACAGGCCTTTGGATTTGGCGTTGGACTCACCGCGTATTTGACCAAAATTCTGATCGAGCAACCTGGGTTGATCCCACGCTTTTTGCTCATGATCCCGTCAGGTATATACCATATTTTTATTTCCCCTTCACTGAACAAGGCGAAAACCAAACCCAGTTTCCCTCGGGAACTGCTATCGCTCGAACGAAAAGGGATGCTCTTTGGACCAATCGCCTACATATTGTGCAGGTTGAAAACAGCAAAACGCAAGCGATCTCTCAATGTCAAAATCTAATCCCATCCCCATTCTGCTATACCATTCCATAGCGAAGAATGCCTCTCCAAAATTCAGGCAATGGTCACTGGCACCACAGAAATTCGAAGACCACATGGGGGTTTTGCGAGAGAACGGCTGCACGCCCGTGACAGTTTCAGAACTTGTGTCTGCCTTCGATGGGGCAAATTCTTTGCCGCGTTCTCCTGTAGTACTGACATTCGATGATGGGTTTGCGGATTTCTACCAGAATGCGTTTCCGATACTACAGCAGTATGAGTTTCCAGCTACGCTCTATATCACTACCAGTTATGTGGATACCTCAAGTCAATGGCTCTCTCCGTTGCACGAGGGCAATCGGCAAATGTTGACGTGGGACCAGATCAAAGAACTGGATAAATACGGAATCGAATGCGGATCCCACAGTCATACCCATCCTGAACTCGATACCCTCTCGAAGGGGGCCGCCCATTGGGAGCTCTCGCATTCAAAACGCATCCTGGAAGATAAGCTTGGTAGGACTGTTCGAAGTTTTGCCTATCCCCATGGGTATTTCTCAAAAATAACCCGTAATTTGGTTAGAGAGGCAGGGTACGCATCAGCCTGCGCTGTAAAAAATGCTTTCAGCGCGTCGCATGATGATCGATTTGCCCTATCCCGAATAGACGTCACCGAGGCTTTCGACAGAAATTATTTTTCATGTGTGCTCAACGGTCAAGGGTACCGTGTCACCAAATTGCGGGAGGGGCCCTATACCAAAGTTTGGCGCTTGTGGCGAAAAATCACCAAATCTATGCGTCATTCTAAAAAGACAGTAACTAGAATTAATCCAACGCCACCAACCAAAATATAGTTTTAATCGCCTGAAATCGGCGATGATTGGATGTGGTACACTTCGTCGCAAGTTCCTTTGTTGAGAATTGCACAATCCCACATTTGTTCAGTACTATGAATTCTAAATATTTGATTGTTATTAGTATTATTTTTTGTATCGCTGGATGCACACTATTCCCACCAGCCGTGTTTCCTTCACCCTCTGTGAATGATCCAAATATTCCAAATGGAATAACTCCTTCCACAAATCAGAATCCCATGGAAAGCAATGTCAAAGATAATGACATAACAGCAACTCCAGCCCCAACAAGCACACCGATCCCGACAAAAATTCCTCAGCCAGTAGGGCACAATGGCACATGCGAGGCCATTTTCCATGATGAATTCGATGGATCAGCTCTGGACACAAATAAGTGGCACCCCTGTTACTGGTGGGATAATTACGGCTGCACCAACGCGGGGAATGATGAACTGGAATGGTACTTGCCGGAAAATGTTGTGGTCAACGAGGGCATGTTGGAACTTTGGGCAATACGACAATCGACGAACGCTTCCGATGGCAATACCTACCCCTTCACTTCCGGTATGGTCACCACAGGAAGAAGCGCATATGAGACATCCCTGCCAATTCGATTCACATTCAAGTACGGGTACAGTGAAATTCGTGCCAAGATCCCCATAGGGCAAGGGCTGTGGCCCGCCTTCTGGCTTTTACCCGATGATCACACCTCACTACCTGAAATCGATGTGATGGAGATGTTCGGACAAGAACCGAATCAAGTACACATGAATTACCACTACCCTAGCGCAGAGGGAGGCAGACACAATATCGGCGAAACATGGATC
>CAYWIC010000243.1:0-5715 GCA_964458115.1 uncultured Anaerolineales bacterium
GTATCGGTCGTCACCGTTTCATGCCCCGATTTCTGCTGCCGCCGAAGGCGCGCAAATTTCACATGTACACCGTCGGCTTGACCGGGCGCGGCAAGAGCAAGTTCCTACAGAACTGCCTGGTTCAGGACATCACCGCCGGGCGTGGTTGCGCCGTCATCGATCCTCATGGTGATCTGGCTAAAGATGTGTTGAGATCGTTGATCTCTGAGGGATATTTTGACAATAAGGATTTAGCTGACAATGTGCTTTATGTTGCCCCCCGGCGCAGGGACTTCGTGATTCCCTTCAACGTGCTGGCCAGACCCGATGCAGATACTGAGACCTATGAAGTCGCCCAACGAGTGATCTCCGCCTTCATGCGTACCTGGGCCAGGACTCTGCTCGAACCGCCACGCTTTCAACAGATCATGCGCTCCGCTTTGGCCACCCTGATCGAAACCGATGACACCTTGTGCAATCTTTACCGCCTGCTCACCGACGATGATTTCCGCGACCAGCAGCTTGGCAAGATCTCCGATCCCAAAGTCGCTGCGGATTGCAATACCTTCTTTGCCAACGAGTTCGACCGTTGGGGTAGGGAGCGCGCCAGCATGATGAGCAGCACCACCAACAAGGTCAGCGCCCTGACCGACAACCCCAGCATCTTCTACATGTTGGGACAGCAGAAGAACCATATCAACATCCGCCAGATCATGGATCAGGGCAAGGTACTGCTGGTCGATCTGGGCGACTGTGACGACGAGACCAAGAAGCTCTTTGGTACCTTGATCGTCACCGGATTCGAGCAGGCTGCTCTCTCACGAGCCAGGGCGCATCATTCCGCCCGCAAGCCCTACTACCTTTACATCGACGAGTTTCAGGATTTCGCCTGTCATCCTGGTGCTGCCGAAACCTTCAGCCAGATGCTCTCCCAGGTGCGCAAGTTCGGCCTGCACATGATCCTGGCTAATCAGAGCATCGCCCAACTCAGTTCAGGATTGCAGACCGCCCTGGGCAACGCCCAGACCATTGTTTCCTTCCGCATTTCCCGTGCCGATGCCGAAGCCCTATCCCGCACCCTGGGAGAAGTCGATCTAGAGGCCATCAAGCGCGAGAGCCAGACCGAGGTTCAGCACCCGGTTTATTCACCGATATTCGAACAACGCGAAGAATTTATCCAACACCTGACCAGACAGCAGGTGCGCCAGGTAACTGTCAAGACCGCCGACGATCGTCTGGCGGTCATCTGGCCTGAGATGGTCAAAGATGGGGATTGCTCCGATGAGCAGTTGGAGCAGGTTATCACTTCAAACCTGAAACGCAATGGGCATCCTTATGAGAACGTCTTTCAATCTTTAGTGCCCAAGCCCACCAAAGAGAGTAACCCCAGTGTCTTCGCCTATTGATCTTTCCACAGATGCTTTCACAGGAATAAACCTTGTGTTCAGCTGAAGGTTTAACCCCTTGGCACACCTGTTGGCATACCCCTTGATCCGTGCCAAGGGGTTTCCTTGAGGCTGTGGGCATCGAGCCCGCGCCTCAAGCCAGGAGAACTGGCCTGTCTCATGGAGGCCATGGCTGCCCGCACCGTTTTTCCGTCTGAATCACCGCTGTAAAACCGAGCGCTTCGCAAGACCCCCAATCGCCAGCCCAGCGTGTCGTCGGTTCTTTCCGTTAGGTTTACCTAAGGTTTATCCCCGGATCGACCCCGACTGCCAACGCTGCCGCCTTCGTCTCTTGTCTATGCTTCGCAAGACAAGAACCTCAGGTTCCCTCGTTGCATGGATCACCCGCTATCGCGTGCTTGCCTGCAACTCATCGGCCTGCTCGGCTAGAGTGCTACCTGACGGCGCACATCGTTCCACTTCATCTCAGGGGTAGCACACAAGCCTCGCTACGCGTTGGCAGTCGGCGTCTTCCGGACGCCGACACGTCTTGCGCCAGGTCATCTCCTGGATCCTCTGACCTGGCGCGCCAAAAGCGGAGCGGGGCTTCGCCCCATGATCTAAAATCTACACCCTGAGCTTGTCTAGTGCCTGGAGATTGCATATCAACCCGTAGGGAGACATGAATACCCCCGGAAATAAAAACGCTCCTTAGATGGCGCTAGATGCTTTCCCTTGCCTGCTTATCAATTATCCCAGCCACCTTCTCCGGTCAAGGACTTCGCAAGTCCCGACCGATTCGCGATCCTTGACTTCCGAAGGAATCCGGCTGTTTTCTTCCCATTATGGGCAAGAGGAAATGTTTGGTTATCATCGCACGAACTGAGACGATAATATTCCTAACCCCATGAGACTGGGGAGAAGCAACTCCTCATCTAACCAGTTTCCTGAAAATATGTCATTCTTCGGGCGTCAAACGCCGGTGGTGTCCCTTCCAAAACATCAATAGATAATTTATTAAAGGTTGGATTTTCAAGTGAACCACTTTCATAAATTGCGCGATTACCTTCATCTTTTATTATCTGTGCGTAGATTATTTGTTCCGCATCACAGACTACTGCAATATTGGGGTTATGTGTAACAATGATTATTTGGCGTCGCTCTTTTGCATCATTAAAAACTGGAACAAGATTTTTGTATATCGATTGATTATTTAAGTTACCTTCAGGCTGGTCAATTATTAGAGGTTCTTCGCCCCTGTCTACAACTAAATAAAACACCAGCAACAAAATGCCTCTTTCCCCTGGCGACAATTGCTTCAGCGATTTTTCATTCAATGCTAATGAATATTGTGGTCGTAAATACTCTAAGCCAAACAGTAGATTATAGATATCGACTACCTCAAATCCCCGTTTAACCAATTTTGAGAGATCCATTGGAGTTGGAGGATCATTTTTATAGTTTTGTTTCAGATTATTTAAAACGTCATCAATAAATTCAATTATGTTCTCAGCGGTCGAAAAATTATGGCGATTAATGATCTGCTCAAGCTTGTCTCTCCCGTCCAGAACACCGCTAAATGTTCCGGTTCCATGACTCACAATCCCAAATAATTTATCAGCAAATTTGTCGACGACAAGATCAATGCCAAAGTCAATTCTGTACTTCTCGCGGGCAAGCTCATTTGACTTGATGTGATCATGCACAGGTTGAGTTAAATCCTTAAATACTTGCGCCAGTAAAACTATTTGATCAAATATATCCTCACACACTGCAAGTCTATCTTTCTGAAGATCAATTAATGATAGGGGCTTATCTACTCTGATTATTTTCAATTGATGTTCAAGCCACTGTAATGAATCGGCTGTATTAGTATTACCATGCAGATTATCAAGTTGCTTTTGCCATGAATTAAGTTCATTCAAATATTTTTGGTACTCTTGACCAGCCAGTTTTAATTCCACTTCCAAAGCTGCCCGTTCATCATTACAAGCATCTTGTTGTTGAAGCAAGCTATTCTCAATATCTGGGTTTAGCGAGTTTTCAAGCTTTAATATCTCATCATCAAGTTTCCCAATCGCAAACGACATGGGAGTTGTGTCAGCGGAGATAGATATATGTTGATTGATATCAAACTCTACCGCGATTCCCGCATCAGATAAAGCTGAAACTTGGTTTTCAATGAAACTTCTAAACCGGTCGATTTCACTCTCAATAGACGTAATTGCCTGTCTAAGTATTTCGCGTTGCCTCTTAAAACTCTGCAAGGATCGCTTGGAATCTTTAATTCTCTCAGAAATCTCCCTCTCATCCTCCCTCAGAATCTCAAGCCTTGAACTGATTTCCTCTGTTTCTATCGGTTCATCAACTTTTTCTGGCTTGGAATTTTCATGAGCTGTTATCTCCACTCGTTTTGCTTCAATCATTTTCTCCAAGCGATCAATGTTTTCTTGCGAACACTCATTTTCAATACTTACAATCTTTAAATTTATTCTGCGTAATTCTTGCCGTTTATTCCCTAGTGTATGTCCAATAGTATTCGTTCGAAGCTCAAGCAATTCATCAAAAGAAGCGCATTCCAATCGGTCACTGTCAGGTATATGAGAGTATATTGCTTTTTTTATCTCACTGTAAAAGAGACCATCCTCATTCACTACGGTTTCGTTTGTGATAGCATCGAAAAAACCTTGAGGCACATAACGTACGCGTTCAACATCGCTCTCCATAATGCTTTCGTCAAGTGACTTAATAGACTGAGATCCATCCTCCCAAGTTAATTTTGCTACGAATTCCTTCGCCTTGTTTTCTCTGTCACAAAATTTATCTTCATTCAAAAAGCTAAACTTGCTAATTTTACTTCCACCACATAGAGCTATAATGTCCGTCAAGGCACTTTTCCCGTTACCCTGATTACCAATAATTGCAACCAATTCAGAGTTTACAGGAATCTCACAATCAAACCATACTTCATCTAATCTCGAGTTTTCTTTCCGCCGAATTTCAACGGACTTTATATATTTCGTTTTACGTTTATCGATGTTTATAAGATTTAATGGCGTGTCGCCAATGAATATTCTGTCGTCGAATCTTTGAACAGCTCTTTGCAACCCCTGAAATGTAAGATCAGCTTTTATCCAGCTAAAAACATTACCAAGCTTATTTGGCTCTGATGAATCTTCGTAGTAATGGGCATCACTACAATCGAGTAGGGAATCTGTTACATTTTGCTTGATCAGTTCATCTCTACGCTCATAATATTGCTCAGGTGACATCGATGCAGTAAATACAAGATCTGCTTTATTGATTATGTTTTTCTTTATAGCTGCCCCACCACCATCCCAACGCATTTGTCCCCATTCAGACAAACCAACAGCTGTGATTATTTTCCCATCAAAAATCGAATTATTTAAAGCTTCATGTATGTTATCAATCGGTATTGCGGCATTTCGAAATCCGAGTTTTAAATCACTATCTGTATCCCGTTTTGTTTTTGGAGATGACTCTCTTATAGCCTTTCCTAGATCAATGAGTTTTTGAGGATGCCCAATATTGCCACGCCATTTGTTCGTATCATCTAGATCAAATTCAACCCTTAGCTCTTGGAGAAAGTACAAGTTAATTTCTTCAACTGTAAGATCGTTTGAAAAAATTACATGGAAATTAATTTTTCTCAGTTGCTTGCTCCCCACAAGATTGGCAATTCTCAATTCAATAGCTGGAAGAATCAATTCAATATTTTTTAATTTTCCCCCATCTTTGGCATCAAGCAATCGAGCATATCCATCTAAGAAAAAGTAATCATTTATGCCGATGGCCTTTATCTCGCTTGGTAAATTTTCAAGTGCTCGAATATAGGTATCCCACGTTTCATCCTGGTTTTTATCACCATAATGCTGAATAATTGAAGCAGGAGTGTGAATATGGAGATCCCATTTACTCCATTCCGAACCTCGGGGATTACCAGAATTCATAGTTTTATTGCTGAAGATATGCTCCTTTGTTAAAATTCATTACGATTTCTCAAGAGCGATTCTATACCAGATTCAATATTTAATAAATGCCCTATTTGGTTGCGATTTTATGCGATGCAGTTCAACCCCTTCTTTACAACATGTTTTTACCTACTTCGGAACTGATATATGCCATTGAGCAAGGGGGACTCTAGATAGATCATTGATTGTGAAATAAAGATCGGTCACGGCAGCATCAAAAAAGTGCGAGTCATCAAAGGTTACTGCAGGACTGCCATAATGCGTATGATGTAACTGCATTAACTCACCGGCGGGAATAACGGTTTTATTGACGCCGGTCTGACTCTTGGAGTACCACTCAAACGCATAGCGGTGATCTG
>CAYWIC010000244.1:0-5691 GCA_964458115.1 uncultured Anaerolineales bacterium
CCGGTATTTACTCAATTTTTCTTTTGGGATTCTTTCCGGCATTTACTTAAGAATATTTCAAGTAAATTAGCTCACGGAGATCGAGCCTGCACCAGCATCGACCTTGATCTCGACGCGATAGGGTGCCGCGTCGAAATCTGCCGAGCGGTAGAGCTTGCCCTCTTTGGGGAAGCGCGCCTGGTCGACATCTACACCGATGAGGCCACCGCTGACATTGATGCTCGCAGCCACACCTTCTGGAACCCGCAATTTAACTGACGCAGCCCCAGCCTCGACCTTCACCCGGGCATGCTCGACTTTCGCCGGCAAGAGAACCTCTGTTGCGCTCGCGCCAGTATGCAATTCCAGGCTGGTAACTTGTGTATCTGCCAAATCTAATCGGGCATCATTGGCACCGCTGTGCACCTCAAGAGTAATAGGGACTTGGGGGTTGATCTCAACATCCCAACGGATTCTATTTCCTGGACCCCAAATCCAGGGCGCAATAACAAAAGGGAAACCGTGGGTAGGTACCTTCAGTTTGACATCCATGCGATCGCCAACCCGTTTTATACTTCGCTCGAGTCCACCGTCGAAAGTCCCAGAGAGCATTTCCCGCTCCGATGCACCGCCAGTGACGCGCAATTCCCCGGCTCCGTGATGCAAGCTGATGCGCCCTTCACTGGCATCTTCGAGCTCAATCGAAGCAGTCTCAGATTCGAGAACTTTGCCCCCATATTGCGACTGCCACAGAATCCAGACTCCTAGCAGAATGACCAGCAGGGGCCAGAATAATTTCCAGACGCTAAAGCTCAAAATGTCGAAGTTGTCTAAGAGCAGTAGACCGCCGAATACGACAAACACCACACCCCAGAAGAAGCTACCCTGTCTCATATTCATACTCCCGAGTCTTCCAGAATTTCGTCGGTCTCGGCATCAACAACGATTTCAGCCTCAACTGGCTCTGCGATTTTATTCCTGCCTCGGAACAGAGGTTGGAGCAAGATCCAGACTCCAAAGGCGATCAATAATACTGGCCAATAGGTGCCCAAAATGTTGGTGCCAAAGAATGCCCCAAACATTACGAATACGATCAGGCTGATGAAACTCATCCAGGCCCCAACGCGGAAATTTTCCTTGCCGCCTTCTCCCAAGAGAGATGCCAGCATCAACCCAGCGCCGACAAATCCAGGGATCAGAGTCCACGCATAGGACCAGCTTTCCCAGTGCCCTGTGGCGTTCTGCCAGTAGAGCAACCCGCCAATGCCGCCAACGATGCAGGCAGGAATTGCCATCCCAGGCGCGCCAAGTACCAGTCCTAAGAGAAGCAGGAATACGCCTACACCAATTACGAACATCGGCCAGGAGAAGATACTCCAGAACCAATCCAAGCCGGGCACGATTTGCACGGCCAGGAACCAAGCACCAAGTAGGATCAACAGAACTCCAAATACGAGGCTCGAGCGCGTTCGATTGTTCATCATACACTCCTTCAAAAAAATAAATTCTTGTATCTCATAGATAGCAAATACTCAACCAAACAGAGGATCTCTAAAAATTCAGCGCTATGGTTGAGCAGTTATCACACACCATTATTATACGTGTTTTGATACGACAGGTTGCACGAAAAAACCGACTTGCTTAGAGCTGCAAGTCGGTTTTATAGCCAATGTTCGTTCATTAGATTGACACAACGGAGTCTTCCGAACCAAATTCATTGGGCAAATATTTATCTGCTTCCCAGGCATTTTCCCAACGGGATTCGTCTACCCAATATCGGAAACGATACTCAGATCCGGCTGACAAGGAAACGGTTCTCGAGAAACGGCCATCCTTGCGGCGGGTCAATGGATGCGCATCTTTGTCCCAATCATTGAATTCACCAACCAACACGACGCTATTCGCCTCAACCTCAGCAGGCAGCTCAAAGGTCACACGAACGGTCTCCCCTTTTTTTGAATACGTTTTTTTCATGATTCACTCCTTTGCATTGGCAAAGCTTCAACAACTTCGCTTCGCCAGAATAGCGACGGAGGATACCATAAAATCCTTCAATCCGCTAATGCGCGCTGTGGGCTCTCTGGGAAACGCCGTGGAACTATCCATATTTAGGGGTGAGTGGGGTGCGTTGCACCCCACTCACCCCTAAATATGGGGGATCACCCAGGCAATTCCTAGAGAGGCGCGCTGAGATCAGCGTCTGCGGCCTCGCTGAGAACCTTCCCCACCCGTCCAAAATATCTCGGGGCCGAGCTTAAATCCTGCCATCTCCAAACGAGGTGTAAAAGATGGCCGCAGCCCTGTTGAGCGTAACTCGCCCTCGATTTTCCCATTGGGACCCACCCCAGTTTGTTCGAACCGGAAAATATCCACCATTGTAACCAGATCTCCCTCTTGGCCCGGGATCTCGGAGATATTGACAATCTTGCGGGACCCATCCGTTAACCTATCCATATGAATGATCAAATCGACGGCATTGGCGATCTGGTTGCGGACAGCTAATATGGGGATATCCACCCCACCCATCAAGGCGATGGTTTCCAACCGGGCAATGGCATCCCGGGGCGAATTGGCATGCAAGGTGGTCATCGAGCCGTCATGACCGGTGTTCATTGCCTGGATCATATCCAAAGCTTCGCCGGTCCGTACCTCACCCACGATCAAGCGGTCTGGTCGCATGCGCAGCGCGTTGCGCACTAAGTCGCGCGTGTCGACCTCTCCCAAACCATCCGAGTTGGGAGGTTTGGTTTCCAAGCTGACAGCATATTTTTGCTGAAGTTGCAACTCCGCTGCATCTTCGATGGCGATGACACGTTCATTTCCTGCAATGAACGACGTCAAGATGTTCAATAAAGAAGTTTTGCCTGAACTCGTATTCCCGCTGACGATGATATTCATCTGGGCACCAACGCAGGCGCGCAGGAATTTTGCCATTTCAGGGATCATCGTCCCCAACCTGATGAAATCTTGCGCGGAGAACTTTCCCTTGATGAATTTGCGGATGGTGATACAGGGCCCATCGACGGCTACCGGGGGGATAACGACATTGACGCGCGAGCCATCTGGCAGGCGGGCATCAGCAGAGGGCGCGTCGATGCTAACTTGACGTCCCACAGGATGCAGCATCCGGTTGATCACTCGGATGACGTGCGCTTCATCTTCAAATTCGATCTGCGTGTCCAGCAATTTGCCGTCACGCTCAATATAGACCTGGTTTGGTCCCACAACCATGATCTCGTTGATCGTTGGGTCTTCCAACAACGGTTGAATGGGGCCATATCCCACTAAATCTGCCAGAACTTCGTTGACGATACGATCCTGGCCCGCTCCATCTAATCCATGATCTGTGCCCAACAGCGCGCGTCTGACCCAATCCGAGATACGATGTCGGTATTCCGCTGAAGAAGGTGGATACATCTCGATTTGTTGGGTGACGACATCGATCAAGTATTCTTTGATAGAAGCCTGATCATCAAAGTCAAATGGTTTTGCCGACGAAATGGTCATAATTCTTTCCTCCGATCCACGAGCAATCAGCGCTCAGCCAAGTCTGAATACACAATGGGTTGAAAACTTTGCGTTTTAAATTCGGTCAGATGTTGAGAACCAAACGCCAATACCTGCTCATAAACCTCAAATGCGTCCTTGCGCAGCCTGGCTATATCTACGCCTTTACAGACTCCTGGCAGCGAATTAATCCACCCCCGCAAACGCAAGAACATCTTCACCGCTCCTGAATAATTATTGCTCTCGATATGATAATAAGCCACCGCAACCTGCAAAATGGCGCGATACAAATTCCTACCCACCGAGGGGTCTTCCATCCAGGCGAGTTCCAGCAGCTCATGAGCTTCAAAAAATTCTCCCTGGTTGAACAAATCGATACCTGCTTTGGCCTGCTCATGCAGCTCTCCCTGACAGTCCTGCGCCAGGGTCTCGACGTCGATGCGATAAGCATATTTTTGGATTGTCTCAGGAAGCGACGAAAAGAAGCGCGAGCGCGCCAGGACAGCATCGGCCCCGGCAGCTTTTGCAAGCTGTAGGGTATCGACATCCTTATGTGAGCCAAAACATACCACAGGGATACGGCGCGTTGAGGAGGCTGTCCGCAGCCAGGTGATCCACTGTTCCCAGGGGAGATCATCGTCCCCCAATTCACTGATGATCAGCGCGGGGCCCAATTGGGTGATCCTGTCCATGAAGGAATTCCTGTTCCCTTGCGAGTCTCCTGAAATGAGATCAGAAACCGTTTCAACCAACACGAATTCAAACCCCAGATTGCGTGCCGCAGACTCAATCCGTGAGGAGAACATCAGGTTCGCCACCCAGGCCATAATAATTGGATCTTTCGTTCCTTCGAAATTCAACATAGAGATCTAGGTCTCTGGGAACCCAATCCGGGTTCCAATTACCACTAGATTATACTGGAATCGTCAGACTTTCCAAATCTCGTGGGTAATAGGTCATCATCTCGATGCCATCGTCAGTAATGGCAACGGTATCCGAGTGGCGGAAACCACCCAGCTCAGGGATGTATAACCCTGGTTCGATCGTAAAAACCATCCCTGGCAACATCTCAGTGGCATCGCCAATATCCAGGAAAGGCCCTTCATGGTAACGAATTCCAATGGCATGCCCAACATGGTGCTTCCAAAATTGCATTAGATCGTGCTGCTCGTAGTAAGCCCGCACAGCCTTATCGACCTCCGCGCAAGGGATTCCTGGACCCAAAGCCTCGAAGGCAGTATCTTGCAAAGCCACCATATGGTCGAACATACGCTTCTGATCGTCGTTGGCGGGTCCGATCAACATGGTGCGCTCCAACTCAGAGTTGTACCCCCACATCGGGGCATTGGCGCCAGTGACCAGTACATCTCCAGCCTGAAAGGTGATATTGCTGGCCAGCGCATGGGGGATGGCGGCGTTGCGACCAATCTGGCCGCGGTAGCCTGCCTGCGCCCCGTTGGAAAAATAGCTCTGAGCGCGGTAAATCGGCCCGATCGTATCCAGCATGGCCAGGGTGGCCTCCTGACTGGCTTTCAGCGTGACCTCAGTTTCAGTCAAGCCCGCGCGGGTATAGCGCTGCAACATGACGTGCGCCAGATGCCCCCACTTGACGCTCTCCCGGATCAAGGCCAGTTCCGCCTCACTCTTGATCATCATCTGGTCTTCGATGAACTTGGCCAGGGGTCGCGGGGTCACACCAACTAGTTCAGTCAATGAGCGGCCACGGTACCCGAAGATCAGCGGGTAGCCATTATGATCAGCCCCAAATTCCCCCGCGATGCTCATCTCAGACATCACACCTTTAAAAATATCCATGGGGCGAGGATTATGAGGATACTCAAAATAATAATCGACTCGGTCGATCAGGGCATTGGCGGAGGCATGCTCGACTTCTAAGCGAGGCACAAATAGCGACCGTACCCCATCACGATTGAGAACAAAGGCAATCGGTCGCTCGGTGGGGATAAAGGCAAAACCAGTATAGTAAAGGATGTAATCACGGTCGAAAAGCACCGCCCCAGAGATGTTCTCATCTTGGAGATGCTCCAACAATCGTTCTATCCGAGATTGATATTCTTCGGCGGTGATATGCAAGGAAGCTTTTTTCATCAAGATTTCTCCTTACGATCTATTCTACATTGTAAACGATAACTAGCCACCTGACAGTTTTGGATTATCGGTAAGAACATAACGGAATATGGAAAA
>CAYWIC010000245.1:0-5558 GCA_964458115.1 uncultured Anaerolineales bacterium
CCGCTTGATTGGGGCTGATGGTGAGAACCATGGTGTTGTTTCAATTGAGGATGCTAGAAGAATAGCAGAAGAAGCAAGCTTAGATCTGGTTGAAGTCGCCCCCAATGCGAAGCCCCCCGTATGCCGGGTGATGGATTTGGGAAAGTTCATTTACCAGAGAAAGAAAAAGGAACGCGAGGCCCGCAGGGCACAAACTAAGATCGAGGTTAAAGAGGTTCGTCTACGACCCAAAACCAGTGAGGGCCATATAGTTTTCAAAGCAGATGATGCCCGTCGCTGGCTGACAAAAGGTAATAAGGTTAAAGTCCGCATTCAATTTCGAGGCAGGGAAATGCATTACCCCGAGATTGCTTTGGAAGTGCTAAAGGATTTTGCGGAACGACTTCAAGATGTGAGCATCATAGAATACCAACCATCTCGGGAAGGGCGTTCTATGCTCATGATCTTGGCTCCAGATAAGGGAGATAAATAGCTCCCTGCAGAGTACGAGATCGCCAGCAATAATATTTGTGAATGACCTATCCTAAAAACAGGATGGGAAAAAACAAATCCCCCGCGGAAAAGGATGGCAAGTCAGTAGCCTGAACCGCGGTGTTTTTGTGAAGGAGTTTAGTTGTGGCAAAAAAGAAAAAGGTCAAGAAGTATAAGCTAAAGACCCACAAAGCAACCGCAAAACGTTTCCGGGTAACTGGTTCTGGAAAAGTCGTGCGCACCAAGGGCGGCAAGAGCCACCTGCGCCGACGTAGGTCCAAACGCACCAAGAGAGAATTCACGCGCATGCAGCCTGTGGAAAGTAAGAAGATTTCTCAGACTGTGCGCCGTTTGGCTCCCTACATGGACAAGTATAAAGCCAACCCGAACGCTCGAACTGGTCAAACCAATAAATAACACTTCAGTACGCGGCTGCTGGGTGTATATAACGGGCAACACTGGCTTTTCGTTGCTGACGCTCAGGAGTACGCAGGAGAGAAAAAATGGCTCGTGTAAAAACTGGATATACTCGACGAAGACGACATAAGAAAGTCTTAAAGATCACCAAAGGGCAATTTGGTACCCGCAGTAAATTATACCGACGCGCCAACGAAGCTCGGTTGAAGAGTCTCTGGTATGCGTATCGTGACCGACGTAATCGCAAACGCGATCTGCGCCGCCTTTGGATTGCGCGTATCAACGCCGCTTCCCGCAGGAACGGCATGTCCTACAGCCGGTTCATTCACGCCATGAAGTTGGCTGATATCAAGATCAACCGCAAGATGTTGGCAGACCTGGCGGTGCGTGACCCCGAAGCTTTCGCCGCTGTTGTCGAACAGGCAAAAGCAGCAGTCTAATTCAAAAATAAACACAATCGAAACCCGGTTTCCGTAAGAAACCGGGTTTCTTTCTTAATACGCGTTGACGTCCGATTCTGGGGGTGCTACAATCAATTTGTTATGCGCGAACTTACCTATCCCTCTGGTCAGCGCTTACAACTCATACAAGGGGACATTACCCAGCAGGATGTCGATGCAATCATCAATGCCGCCAACGCCCAACTGCAGCATGGCGGTGGAGTCGCTGGGGTCATTGCGCGGCGCGGCGGACGAGAAATTCAAGTTGAATCGAATCAATGGGTGCGGGAGCATGGCCCCGTAGTTCATGCTGAACCCGCGTTTACAGCCGGGGGCGATCTGCCATGCCGCTACGTGATCCATGCGGTTGGGCCTGTATGGGGCGAGGGAGACGAAGACAACAAACTCACAGCCGCAGTTACGGGCTCCCTCCGCCGGGCTAATGAACTCGAACTGGAATCCATTGCCATCCCAGCGATCTCAACAGGCATATTTGGTTTCCCCAAAGCACGCGCGGCGAAGATTATTTTCGAAGCAGTCGAAAACTATTTAGCCTATCATCCCGGATCAGGGCTTACCCTGGTTCGATTCGTTCTATTCGACCAGCCCACATTGGACATTTTTATCCAAATATGGGATTCCTTATTTGAAGCACCAGGATCCTAGGGAGTTTGAATGTGCCAATCCACCCCAGCTCCCAATCCCCTACCCTCCCCTGCAAAACAGTATGCTCACTTCAACCAGTAACACCAAGGTCAAACATGTAAAAGCATTGCAGGCCCGCTCCCGCAACCGGAAAGAGGCGCAAGCTTTTGTAATTGAGGGTGTTCGCCTGGTTGAAGAGGCAATGCAAGCCAATTGGCAGGTTGAGTTTGTTTTCTACACCGATGATCTCAATCCGCGCGGTCATGATATTGTAGCCGCCTATCGGCAAGAAAATGTTGAGGTCGTCCAGGTCAGCCCAGAGGTAATGCGATCAGCCAGCGACACTCAAACTCCGCAAGGCATTCTGGCTGTGCTGCCTGTGGGCCAAATTCCCATCCCCGAATCGTTAAAATTCGTACTGCTTCTTGACAATGTGCGCGACCCTGGAAATATGGGCACGCTAATGCGCACCGCTGTGGCTGCAAACGTGGATGCTGTTCTTTTACCCCCTGGCAATGTAGACCCTTACGCACCCAAGGTCTTACGAGCGGGCATGGGAGCTCATTTTTCTTTGGCCATTAGAGAAGGCGGTTGGTATGAAGTTCGAAAGATCATCTCACCCTTAATGGTTTACTTGTCTGATGCCGCGGGGATGCATATCTATTCTCAGACCGACTTGTCAATCCCTCTGGCGTTGATCATCGGCGGCGAAGCGGATGGTGCCGGACCGGAAGCCCGCAGTCTAGCCGATCACACTCTAAGCATTCCGATGCCAGGTGGGATCGAGTCGTTGAATGCTGCCGCCGCCGGAGCGATCCTGATGTTTGAGATCGTCCGCCAACGCCAAGAAATTAGTGACGAATAACCACATGGTCAGCATACCCATAGCAGATATCCAAGATCAAACCCCAATCCCATGACCCTGCCCCTTAACTCTATCCTACTCGGCAATTGCATCGAACTGCTCAACGATCTGCCGAAAAAATCCATCGATTTGATCTTTGCCGATCCACCCTATAATTTGCAGCTTTCAGGGGATCTATGGCGGCCCAATATGACCAGGGTCGACGCGGTAATAGACCAATGGGACCAGTTCGATGGCTTTCCGGCCTATGATGAATTCACTCGCGCCTGGCTCTATGCCTGCCACCGGGTGCTCAAAGATGATGGCTCGTTGTGGGTAATTGGCTCTTACCACAATATTTACCGGGTTGGGGCTATCTTGCAAGATATTGGATATTGGATTCTGAATGAGATCGTCTGGGTCAAGACAAATCCGATGCCTAATTTTCGAGGGGTTCGTTTCACGAACGCTCATGAGAGCCTTATCTGGGCAAGCAAACATGATGGAGCCAAGTATCGCTTCAACTACCACGCCATGAAGCGTTTCAACGATGATAAGCAAATGCGCAGTGATTGGCTCATACCGATCTGTTCTGGTGGGGAGCGCATCCGAGTAGAGGGAGAAAAGGCACACTCTACCCAAAAACCCGAAGCCTTGCTCTACCGCGTCATCCTGGCTGCCAGCGACCCGGGCGACATCGTGTTAGATCCATTCTTTGGCACCGGCACCACCGGCGCAGTGGCCAAGAAACTTCATCGCAATTGGATTGGCATCGAGCGGGAGCAGAGGTATATCGATGTAGCCCAGACGCGCATCGACGGCATCACGCCTGAGCTGTTCCATGACGAAATATTCGATATTAGCGATCGTAAACGACGCGCGCCACGTATTCCCTTCGTACATTTATTGGAGCGCGGCTTGCTCACACCGGGTCAGAGCCTTTTTTTTCGCAAGAACCCGGCCATTATTGCGCATATCAAACCCGACGGACACCTGAGATATGAGGTCTTCGAAGGTTCCATTCATCAAACTGGGAAATTCCTGATGGGCGGCAGCCCTTGCAATGGCTGGGAACACTGGTATTACGAGGATGATGAAGGTCAAATGCAGCCTATCGATAAATTGCGCCAGATCATCCGCGCCGAAAACAATAAACAGTAGCCAGTAAACAATTTCAAATTAATTAGGACTTACGCAGTTCAGCGAGAAAATGGCTGGGAATAGGGGGTGGGGGCGTGGCCCCCACCCCCGATTCCCAGCCAAATCCGCTTCAAGTGCGTAACTTCTATTAATAATATTAGTCTGGGATTGCCAGCATCCGGATCTCAACCACAGTTCACTGCCCACTAATCACTAAATTATGAAGATACGCTCAATCACTTACTTTTGCGATCCCCAATGGCCGCTGAACAAGGACGTTCTCCAACAAGCAGAGGATTTCATCGCTGAGGCGCGCCCGACTTTCGAAGCCGCGGGATATGAAGTACAAACTGTCCGCCTGGCAACGACACCATTCCCGCGGCTGATCTCTCCTAATTCGGGGAACTATAAGCCCAGAGTTATTGAACTTGCCCAGCAACTCGAAAGTAATGCCATCTCATCCGGTTTCGAGTATATTGCCATTGGCCCCGCGCTGCCAGATTTTCCGGAAAGCTATACCATCATTCCTGATGTGCTGGCAGCTACTGAAATTGTATTTGCTTCAGGGGTGATGAGCTCCCCGAAAACAGGGATTTCACTACCGTCAGTGCGAGCATGCGCAGAGATCATCCATCGCCTTAGTCCCGCTGACCCCAAGGGATTTGGTAACCTCTACTTTGCCGCCTTGGCAAACGTAGGCCCTGGCACACCCTTCTTTCCCGCTGCTTACCATTATGGCGGAGCACCCTGCTTTGCAATCGCCACCCAAGCTGCCGAGTTGGCAGTCGAGGCTTTCAGCGAAGCGAAAAACCTGGAGGATGCCCGTCAAAGCCTGACGCAAGCCATCGAAACAAAAGCCTTTGAACTCACTCAAATTGCCACAAATCTGTCAACCAGCACACCTGGCGACTTGCCAACTCCCACATTCAAAGGCATCGATTTTTCTCTCGCACCATTCCCAGATGAAACGCAATCATTGGGTACAGCCTTTGAGTGCTTAGGGATACCAGCTGTTGGCATGCACGGATCCCTAGTCGCGGCTACATTGATTACAGAAATCATCGACAAAGCCGAATTTCTCCATATTGGCTTCAGCGGATTGATGCTGCCGGTATTGGAAGATGCGACCCTGGCTTCTCGAGCAGCCGAAGGGTATTTGACGATTAAGGATATGCTGCTCTACTCAGCCGTCTGCGGTACAGGGTTGGATACAATCCCTCTCCCTGGGGATACAACTGCCGAGCAGCTGACTGCCATCTTACTCGACCTGGCTACTATGGCTCAACGACTGGATAAACCCCTGACCGCCCGATTGATGCCCATCCCAGGGAAAATAGCCGGCGACCCCACAGAGTTCGATTTCGCTTTCTTCGCCAACAGCCGCGTGATGGCGTTGGATGCAGAACCGTTAGGAGGGGTGCTATCGGGAGATGAATCTTTCCACATTTCTCCCCGTTAAAGATTCCTGAGCAGAGCGGAACGCTGCGACGACCGAAGGTCGAGTCGAAAATGAGACGAGCCAACAACTATCAATAAATTCATGTCCTAATTTTAACTTCTCCAGGAATTGCCGAGCGGGCTGACACAAATAAAAAATGCTG
>CAYWIC010000246.1:0-5289 GCA_964458115.1 uncultured Anaerolineales bacterium
AATTCAACTTTACTACAGAAAGCCTTTTTCATTCGCTATTTTGGCGAAGGTATTAATATAAATCATCTGAACATATGTTATTAATAACATATGTTTCTCTGGATGTCAAATCGAGTGTTGGCTGTTGAAACTATAGATTTTGGTTAGAAGATCTCAAGGAATATGGGCTTCAAAAAATATTCCGCTCATACTGATTGGTTGGGAGTCAATACTCAATACACTTTTTCAATAGCCTGACACATATTGTTACTAATATGTCACCCTGAGACAAAGCCGTAGGATCTGGCGAGGCGATTTTCGCAACACGATAGATGCTTCACTCGCCACGCAAAGCGAGGCGTGCCCGTGGCAAAGCCCGCTTTGAGCGCCTGTGGAGGGCGGGGCAGTCGCGCCCGCCATGGAAGAGCCTACGGCACGGCGGTCCAGCATGACAATAATTTAGCCGTTCCGTGAGCCAGGCTTGCGTTGCAGCTTGCGCAGGCGTTCGACCATAGCCTGTGCTTTTTCCAGCGCTTGGCGTTCGCTGTCGTCTTCGGGTTCGCTCCATGGTTGGGTGATCCGCCAGGTGATCACCCCGTCGAGAGGCTCTTTGGGATAAGCTCCAGGATCGAAGAGTTTATGATCTTGGAATTCTACAGGTTTCTCCTGGTAACAACTCCAGATCGCTTTGCGGATCAGAGCGGGATCGCCTTCGAATTGCAGATTGATCAGTGTGAGTTGCTGACGGAAGCGCTGGATCAGCTCAATGGGTAAATTGTAGAGACAAGCGTGCTGAGCCTCAGTGCCGATGATGCGTTTCTTCTCGTCAACTCCATTCGTTATGAGTGCTTTGAGCGCCTGGCCGGTTAGGTGCCCTTGAGACTCTGGACCGCCGAGGATCAGGTAGCGGATGTTGGGGTTGCCGACGATATTGCATATCATTTTCTCCAGGCCGATGTTGGGGGTTTGGATCGAGCCTGAAAGCGCCGCGCCATTCTCGGCCCCCGTCCGAATCAGCCGCTCGATGTCTAGGGGAATCTTATCTTCATCGCAATTCAATATGATGGCAACTGCCACGGGGGAGAAGTCATTCCCCCGGATATAGCGGCCCTCTTCGGAAGGGTAATTGGAATGTGGATTTACTTTTTGCATTTGAATCACCTGATCAATATGCCTGGGGCAGGAAAATCATAGAGATGTATTCTTCAGAATTCGATCTGTTCAGGGCGATTCGCCCCCTGGACACCTCTAATTCTGGAATTTAGCCACTGTGGATACCCAAATGAGCGTTGAGCGCTAAGGTTTTGTGGGGGTCTCTTGGCTAAGATGTGTCTGGCCACAATATCCAAACGATCAAAGTTCGACTCTTCGTCTCCGAAGGCTTCCAGCCCCAGACTCCACCAGGGCTCCCCCGCGGCTTGGATTTGTGACAGTTCGAGATTGCATCCCCCCCTTGAAAGATCAGGAATTAATGTGGATTTGATTTCTTCCCCCGAGGTTTGGAAGCTAAATAAGGCGCGCTCTTTTGATACATTCATCCAAGAGTTACCCAATTTACCTATGGCCTGGACGTGGGTCTGTTCCAAGGAGATCAAGAAGCTCCATTTTCGCCATCCTTCGACATAACCACGCATATCTTGATTGAATTCAGCAGGGCCGTATTCGCGCAGACGTTGCTTGAGTTCGATGCGACCCTCACGCAGTTTTATACCCAGGGAGCTATTTCCAGGCTCGAGCAAGTACACATCGGTGCGTGCTGGTTGGATTGTGGGCTGAGTGGAATTCGTATCAATCTGATCGAACCAGGCTTGCACACCCTCTGGAATAATTCCACGAAAAAACCACCTGATTTCAACTGTTAGTAACATGGATCATTGGGCTGAATAATTGTGGATGAAATCTTCTCTTTGCGACATCAGCTTCTTCCAAACCTTGATGGGTACTAGCGTGCGGATGGCTTCGTAGACCTGTTCGACCCCTGCGGCTTCTTCGATCATGCCGGGGATTTTGTATTCAACACCCTCGGCAGTGATGTCAAGCCAGGTTAGTGAGCCACCGACAGGCGCGTCCTGAATCTCGGTCCAGGTTTGGCGAAATAGGTTGTCGGTAGTCATCTGCTCAAAGATTGCCATCCAAGCCTGGGAGCTGATGTCGAAATGCTCCACCCAGACTGGAAGATCGTGCTGAGGATAATCGGGATAGAACTTGATCTTGCCGGTATTATTTGGACCTATGGCGATGATGAATTCGTAATAGTGTGGGGGCGGTACAGTACCTTCGCACCAGCGATATTTAATGGAGAAATCAGGCGGAGGATGATTGTGTGAATTCATATCTTGTTTCGCTTCTCTGCTTAGGGCCAGGGCACCTCAACTGGCTCAGAGTAGCCGTGCTTCTCGGCGATATACACAAGTCCTCGGGAGGGTAGCAGGCATCCGGGCTCGTCGGTCACATACAGGTCATTATCCAACGTGTGGTAAGCCGTCCGGAAATATGCACCACCCTGGCATAACCATAGCTCGATCAAATAACCGCGGCGATCCTCTTCGACGATGTAATAGGCGTGTTTCCAACTGATGGTGACTTGGTTCTCATCTCGTGACGCTACCACGCCCTCGGGCAGGCGCACAAAGGTAGATCTGGGCAATTTGGTTTCGACGACATTGGCATCCATAATGTCACCGACAGTCTCGAAGAGCGATGCTGCAGCCCAACAATGGCGATCGAGATCGTGAGGCTGCACCCACAACCAGGTCCCGTAATCGTTACGGCCATGCACCTGGATGGGATCATCCTGGTTGAGCTCATGGGAGTAAAGATAGGCTTTCCCGGGACCATAGCGGCAGAAGCCCTGGGCGACAATGACATGCCCGTATGGCGTCTCAGGGGTTGGAGATGCCGTGATGGTGGGCGTCAAAGTGCTGGTTGGAGTCGCAGAGGGGGTGAATGTAAAGGTTGGGGTGGGTGTATCGGTGAATGTCGCTGTGGGGGTCGTTGTGAATATGGCTGTATATGTCAGGGTAGCAGTTGCGGTAGCTGTCGTAGTAGGGGTTGCGGAAGCTGTTGGCGTTGGGCTGGCGAGAAGTGAGATCGCTGGAAGGTTGCATCCAGCGATCAGAAATGCAACGCAGAGGAGGGCAAGAAATAATGCATAGTGTGATTTGGAATTCCCGAGTTTGCTCATAGGCTAATTTTATCGCATCACAGTTGAAGAATGTTATTGTTCAATCCCAAAGGTCTCTCTGACTAACTCGTCCGCAGTTTTCGAAGTTTCATAGTCTTCAGCGGGAATCTTGTGCTCATAGGCAATGCGTTTCATCAAATCCCTGGCTGTGATATAGGTGATGTGATTCCTGAGCAGCGCTTTGGCTCGGTAATTAAACTTGCAAGCTTCAAGGTATTTGCCATCGTGTTCCAACTTGCTGGCCAAATGCACCAGGGAAATCCCGATCCCTTTTTTATGATTCTCCCGAGCCCAGAGTTGAAAGGCATGCAGCCAATTCGCATATGCCTTTTCGAAGCGCTTCTTATAAACATTGATCTCAGCGATCAGCATGGTTGTGAAGGCCTCTCCGGCCCAATCATCGATTTGCTGAAAGAGATCCCGGGCTTCATAGTAGATGTCAAGTTGAAAGTCCTGATCAGGCTGAAGTTTCGCTTTGGCGACCAGGAAATCTGCACACTGACCAAGGCGATTGTTCCCCCGAGCGCCATTGGCGAGATTATGAAGTTTCCGGCGCATCTCATCCCGTTCAGCGGGAGTTTTCAACAGCGAGCAGGTTGGCAGCGCGATTTTGGCGAGAATTTCTGTATGCTCCCAAGCCTCTGCCCATTCCCAAACTTCGAGTAGGCCTTCATTGTTGGCCACCGGTGGACCCAATCTGGGGGGATTGGGCTGGGCGTACTTCTCTATCAGCCGGCAGGCCTTATTGTGGAATCGTTTGCTGTCGGATGGGGGCAGCGCTTTTTTCTCTTCAAACTTAGTGCTGATCTTCCAGCGTTGATGGTCTTTTTGAACTGCCGTGAGGGCTTTATTCACCTCAGCATATGCAAAAGGGTGGGTGTATTCGTAGGCGTCGTTTCTTGCGAGGAAATTATGCCAGTGTAGCAAATCATATCCAAAATCTTGACCGGTCAACTCTACCAACTGTTTTCGAGCACGGCGTATATTCTCCATGCGTTCAGCATCAGGGATTTCCAGAGTTGCCTCACTGCGGGAGAGCTTGTATCCGATTAGACCCAGCATATACCCTTGGGCAGGTGTGAGACGCCCAAACTTGCGAGCAGACATGCATGCACCTCTATTCCTCGAGCAAGAACTTGTCAAAGAACCCGATCACCCGATTTTCGTAATCTTTTGGATAGGCAGTCAGCATGCCTACATGTCCGACACCAGCCTCAACCCAAAGTTGGCGCGGCTCTCCGGCAGCATTATACAGCCTTTGGGCTGCATCGGGTGGGACGGTCTCGTCAGCCTCTCCCTGGATGATCAAAACCGGATGCGGGCTAATGCGCGGAATTACATCCACAGGGCGCACATCATCAGGTTTTAGACCGGTCTCAAGCTCAGTGAAGAATTTGATGAAAGGGCGAAAGATGGGATAAGGAGAGACAACGTGGATCATGTCCTCAATCGCAGCAAAGGCGCTATCGGCAACCACGGCCTGGATTTGGGGTTGCTCGGCGGCAGCGAGGAGGATTGTGGCCGCTCCCATAGATTCCCCAAAAGCGCCTACACGACTTGCGCGGGCTTCACTCAAGGCAAACTCGAGTGCTGCCTTGACATCGCGGCGTTCGTAGTATCCCCAGGTGCACAAATCTCCACTGCTTTCGCCATGTGTGCGCGCATCCCAAGAGATGACCCCATACCTGTGCCAGGCGAAGAAGGAATGCATCAACGCCGAACGCGCGCCAGCGTAGCCATGCGCCACAAGGATCACGGCGCCATTCTGCGAAGGTGTATACCAGGCTGCAAGTTGGATATCGTCCTCAGTCGTTAACGTGATCGATTGAAACTCGACATCATATCGTAAAGGATCATCCCCATCTTCTCGTTGATAGCGCTGTGGATGTGCGTAGCTCTGAGCTCCCTGGTGGCCGAAACGGATTAACACGAAAAAAAATCCAAGCAGCATAATCCCCAGGGTGAAAACAATCAAATTTCGCCAGTAGCGGAGATCTCGAAACCGGCTCATTTTTTCTCTGCTATGTACTCGATATCAACTTGTTCGAGGATTTTTTCGTTATACAATTTTTGGTGGTCTCCCTCTTGGGTGTTGCTGATAAGTAGTGTAAACTGAGAAAAACAAA
>CAYWIC010000247.1:0-5210 GCA_964458115.1 uncultured Anaerolineales bacterium
TAAAGTTTGAAGTATCTGAAACGTAAGATTGTGTGTATCCCTGCCCCTGCGGCTATAACGGGGACCCTCTCAAAGAGTGCACCTGCTCCAACCAGATTATTACTCGTTATCAGAAGCGCATCTCCGGCCCCATGCTCGATCGCATCGATATCCACATCGAAGTGCCGCGTGTCGATTACGAGGCACTCAGCGACGAGCGTTTAGGAGAACCCTCCGCCGACCTCCAGGAGCGGGTTGAATCCGCCAGAGATCAACAGCGCGATCGTTTCGCTGGTACAAATATGTCGTGCAATGCCGATATGGGCCCAGCAGAACTGCGCCAATTTTGTCCCCTGGATCAGACCAGCCGCGCGCTGCTGCGCAACGCCATGAGCCAATTGCAGCTCTCGGCGCGCGCCTATCACCGCATACTCAAACTTGCTCGCACCATCGCTGATCTGGCAGGCGAACCAGATATCCAGGCAGCGCATATCGCCGAGGCGCTGCAATATCGTCCAAAGATGGGGATAATGTGACCTAAATCACCCCGCTTACTCGCAAACTCTCAATCTCTTCAGTAGAATAATCTAAGTACTCGCGCAAGACTTCATCAGTGTGCTGTCCCAACAAGGGGGGATGGGCATCCATTTCAACGGGGGTGCGCGAAAATTTGAACGGCGAACCCGTCAGTTTAACACTTTCAGCCGTGGGGTGCGGCATTTCGACCAGCATCTCGCGCGCTAATACCTGTGGATCGTCATACACCTGGTCAATGTGATTAATCGGTCCGCATGGGATCCCCGCATCGAGAAGGTTTTGGTACCAATGATCTGTACTTTGCCTCTGAAAGCGTTCTTCTAAAATCGGGAGCAGTAAACGGCGGTTCTGCACTCGCAAGGGATTAGTGGTGAAACGTTCATCTTGACCCAGGTCAGCCCAATGAGCAATTTCGCAGAGCAGTTGCCATTGCCGATCGTTGCCTACTGCCACAGCGATCCAGCCATCCGATGTGGCAAACGGTTGGTAAGGCACGATATTGGGATGCGCATTAGCATAACGTGGCGGCCTCTCCCCAGAAATGAGATAGTTGCTGCCGACATTGGCCAGCCAAGCCACTTGGGAATCCAACAAAGCCATATCGATGAATTGGCCTAAGCCACTCCTATGGCGTTCATGAACGGCAGCCAAAATGGCGATCACGGCATTCATCCCGGTGGTGATATCGACAATGGCAACGCCCACCTTCATCGGTGGCCCTTCCACATCGCCGATGATCGACATCAACCCACCCTCAGCTTGAATGACAAAATCATAGCCAGCTTGATGGCGTTTTGGGCCGGTCTGACCATAGCCGGTGATGGTGCAGTAGACCAGACCTGGGTTCTCCATTGAAAGCACATCATATCCTAGACCCCATTTAGCCATCGTGCCTACTCTGAAGTTCTCGATCAGGATATCAGCTTTGAGTGCTAAATCCTTTATGATTTGCAAACCTCGCTCGGATTTCAGATTGACCGTTACGCTCTTCTTATTACGGTTGATAGCCAGATAATAGGCAGACTCACCCCCAGCCCAGGGCGGACCCCATTGACGAGTATCATCACCGCTACCAGGTCGCTCGATTTTGACCACCTCGGCTCCAAGATCAGCCAAGGTCATGGTGGCATAAGGTCCAGCCAAGACTCGCGAGAGATCCAAAACCAATATATCAGATAAGGGCGTAGCAGTGTGTGAAGTGTTCATAAGGGCTCCAGGTTTTAGTATCTTCCAAACATTTTCGATATTCCATAATATACTATATGCGTCGTCAGAACTTAATTGGATCTCTAGGAATCGCCGTGGAAGTTGGCAGATTTGGGGGTATGGGGCGTGCTCCACACGCCCCATACCCCCAAATCTGGAGTTCACCACGGAATTCCGAGAGACCCCTTAATTCCTCAAACCCACCAAAATGGCCAAAAAGATACCTTCCAAAACAGCAGAACACAGGCGATTGGCAGATTCCGAGGCGCGTAGTGCCGATTGGAAGAAATGGGGGCCTTACCTGAGCGAGCGCGCTTGGGGCACTGTACGTGAGGATTACAGCGCAGAAGGCGATGCCTGGGGATATTTCCCCCACGATCACGCCCGCAGCCGCGTCTACCGCTGGAATGAGGATGGTTTGGGCGGGTTCTCCAACCGTTTGCAAAATATCTGTCTGTCGGTAGCCCTGTGGAATGAGCAAGATGCCATTCTTAAAGAGCGTCTATTCGGCCTGACCAGCCCCCAGGGCAACCACGGGGAAGATGTCAAAGAGATTTACTTCTACCTGGATAGCACCCCGACACATTCCTACGCCAAGATGCTCTACAAGTATCCCCAGGTGGCCTTCCCGTACGAGCAATTGATCCAAGAAAACCAAAGCCGCAGCCGTCTGGAGCCGGAATATGAGTTAATCGACGCCTTGGGTGATACCTTCAACGAAGGGCGCTACTTCGATGTAATTATCGAATATGCCAAAACCGATGAGGTTGATCAAGAAGATATCTTCTGCCGGATATCTGTGATCAATCGCGGCCCCGATCCAGCTCCCATTCACGTGCTGCCACATATCTGGTTCCGCAACACCTGGTCATGGGGATATGGCCGCCCAAAACCGGAATTGCGCGCCTTGGACGATGGTACCATTTATACCAATCACCATCATTTAGGTGAACGCTGGTGGTACGCGCGCGGGCATGGTAGCTCCAATCCAGAGCCAGACATCGCCCCGCTGCTCTTTTGCGAAAACGAGACCAATTACCAGCGCCTGTTTAATACGCCTAATTCAAGTCCTTACCCCAAAGATAGTATCAACGCTGCCGTTGTGCATGGGGAGTCATCGCAAATAAACCCCGAAAGACGGGGAACCAAAGCGGCGGCGCATTTCCAAACCATCATCCAGCCCGGAGAGTCTTACTCGATCCAAGTTCGCTTCTCAGATAAGGAGCAAGACAAGGCCTTTGACGATTTTGACCGCGTATTCGCCCAGCGCATCCATGAAGCAGACGAATTCTATGCCGAGATCCAAAACCCAGACCTCACTGAGGATGAGCAGAACGTCCAACGCCAGGCCTTTGCAGGGCTGATGTGGGGCAAGCAGTTCTATCACTACGGTGTGGAACAATGGCTCAACGGAGACCCATCCAGCCCCCCACCTTCCGAAATGCGCAAACTTGGCCGCAACGCCGATTGGACTCACCTCTACAACCTGGATGTGATCTCCATGCCCGACAAATGGGAATATCCCTGGTATGCGGTCTGGGACCTGGCCTTCCACACTCTGCCAATCGCCATGATCGACCCCGAATGGGCTAAGCGTCAGATCATCCTGTTGCTGCGCGAATGGTATATGCACCCTAATGGCCAGATCCCGGCCTACGAGTGGTCGTTTGGCGATGTCAATCCACCCGTCCATGCTTGGGCTGCCTGGCGGGTGTACAAGATTGCCCGCAATTCCACCGGCGAGGCTGACACCGATTTCCTAGAGCGTGTCTTCCAAAAGCTGCTGCTCAACTTCACCTGGTGGGTCAACCGCAAAGATGCCGACGGCAATAATGTCTTTCAGGGTGGATTTTTGGGCCTGGATAATATCGGCGTCTTCGACCGCAGCGCGCCTTTACCAGGTAACGCGCACTTGGAGCAGGCTGACGGCACGGCCTGGATGGGCATGTACTGCCTCAATATGCTGGCCATCGCCATAGAACTGGCTCGCACTCGTCCTGCTTACGAAGATATGGCCACCAAGTTTTTCGAGCATTTCATCTACATCGCCAATGCCATCAACACCGCGTTGTGGGATGAAGAGGCAGGGTTCTATTTTGATGCCCTCCACTATGCAGATGGCCGCCATATTCCTCTGGAAATCCACTCTTTTGTGGGTCTGATTCCCCTCTTCGCTGTCGAAACTTTGGAGTCAGATCTGTTGGAAATGCTGCCACGATTCAAGCGGCGCATGGAGTGGTTCATCCATAACCGGCCGCATCTCATCGAAAATGTCGCTTCGCTGTCTCAGCCTGGTGCTGGGGGCAGACGATTGCTATCCCTGATGGGGCAAGAGAAGCTGACCAGGGTGCTTGGGCACATGCTCGCTGAAGACAAATTCTTATCCAACTTTGGCCTGCGTTCGCTTTCAAAAGAACATGCCGAGTACCCATTTTTGTTCGATTCAGATGGACAAATCCACACTGTTCGCTACCAACCTGGGGAGTCCCCAACGGGGATGTTTGGCGGAAACTCTAACTGGCGCGGACCGATCTGGTTCCCAGTCAATTATTTGATGATCGAAGCGCTGCAAAAATATCACCATTATTTTGGAGACGACCTGGTAGTTGAGTTGCCCTCTGACCCCGCAGAGTTTCTTGCTCTCGATGAGGTCGCGAGTGAGCTTTCCCACCGTCTGATAAAGATCTTCCTGCTAGATGAGCATGGAAGGCGAGCAGTCTACGGGGACAACCCGATCTTCCAAAACGACCCTCACTGGCGCGATCACATCCTGTTCTACGAATACTTCCACGGCGACACCGGAGCTGGCTTGGGCGCCAGCCATCAGACCGGCTGGACGGCGTTGGTGGCCAAGTTGATCCAACAAATGAAAAAATAGGTGCGTGCTGGCGCACAGCGTCGCACGCACCTATTTTTTCACCATTTCGGGGGGGTGATTATTAGATTTCCAAGAAATTTTTCTACTATCGACAATTTGGGATGACTCATGCCATGCAACTGGGGGATCACCCCGGTAACTCCTAGAGAACCCGCCTTCTATCGGGGACATTCCGAACGAAAATGCGATATATACGATTGCGAGTACATCGCCCTGGCTCAAGAGTTGGGTGCCGGGCTGGTGACTGAAGATCACCAAATTCTGGAACAATTTCCCGAATTAGGGATCTCGTTGAATCAGTTTATTGATCATCATTCGTGAATCTGCGAGATTAGATATCTCGCTTACGTTGGATAACAATCTTTCGGCCTGGATCTCCAGGCCTTTTTATTTACAAATAAACTATTATTTTGGACAAAATCCATCCAAAAGAGAGGCTTTGGTCCGACTTTGGTGTTAGAAATAGAGGCTGGTAACAGTCCTGAGCGATAGTTTAAGGAGTTACGCACTTGAAGCAGATTGGGCTGGGAATAGGGGGTGGGGGGGGGGGGGCCCCCCCCCCAAACCCACCCGATTATAAGGGGGATCAGGGGGAGGTGGAACCACAAAA
>CAYWIC010000248.1:0-5193 GCA_964458115.1 uncultured Anaerolineales bacterium
TATAATCGGCGATTATGATTTCAGACAAAATTTATCTCGATTATGCTGCCTCTACGCCAGTCGATCCACGCGTTGTCGATGCGATGCTGCCGTATTTCGGCCAACACTTTGGCAATCCATCCTCCACACATTTCTTCGGTCAAAAAGCAGAGGCTGCCATCGAGAGTGCGCGCGAAACCATCGCCGAAGCCCTCAATTGTAAACCTCATGAAGTTGTTTTTACCTCTTGCGGCTCTGAGAGCGATAACTTAGCACTGCGGGGCGTGGCCTGGTCTGCTCGCCAGGAACGCGGCGCGGGCCATATCTTAATCAGCCCTGTGGAGCATCATGCCGTTTCACACACCGCAAAGCAACTGGCTGAACTGTTCGGTTTTGATTTGGAATTTTTGCCAATTGATGAGTATGGGATGGTCAGCCCCGAAGTGGTCGCTGAACGCTTGCGCCCAGACACAGCCATTGTCTCGATCATCCATGCCAACAACGAGATCGGCACCCTCAACCCAATCGCTGAGATAGGAGCAATCTGCCGCGATAAAGGCATCCCCTTCCACACAGACTCTGTCCAAGGTGCGGCTCATTTGCCCGTCGATGTTCAGGAGCTCAACGTTGACCTATTGGCCATTGGGGCGCATAAATTTTATGGTCCCAAAGGAGTCGGGGCCTTATACGTTCGTGAGGGCACGCAACTTCACCCCAGCCAGACTGGCGGCTCGCAAGAGTTAGGCCGGCGCGCGGGCACTCAAAATACCCCCTTGATTGTAGCCATGGCAGAGGCGTTCGATCTCACTCAAGAAGAACACGATATCCGAAAGTCCAGCTCTGTGGCTATGCGCAACAGTATTATCGGACACGTTTTAGAAGAAATCCCTAACACTCTCCTGACCGGCCACCCAACAGAGCGGCTCCCCAACCATGCCAGCTTCGCCTTCGAAGGTGTTGATGGCAACTCTCTCCTGATGATGCTGGATGTAGAGGGCTTCGCCTGCTCCTCGGGCTCAGCCTGCAAAACTGGCAACCCCGAACCCTCCGATGTGCTCACCGCCCTGGGCTTATCTCCTGGGTGGGCCCTCGGCTCCTTGCGCGTCACCGTCGGAAAAGACACCACCCCTGCGGAAGTGGACAGGTTTTTAGGTATGCTGCCAACACTTGTGAAGAGAGCAAAGGAATTAAACCGGGGACGCCATAGGCGTGCCTCCGGCAAACAGTGATGAACATGATAAGAGATCTTTGGAGGAGAGTATTATGCGCACAAATGATTTTGAGAAGTTGACTGAAAAAATCATTTGTTGTCTTTCAAAGTGAGCAACACTCTTGGTATTGGATTTGTCGAAAAGGTGTACGAAAATGCTTTCGCGTATGTCAACAGTCGTAGTCGCCATGTCTGGCGGGGTAGATAGCTCGGTCGCTGCAGCCTTGCTGAAAGAGCAGGGCTACAACGTCATCGGCATGATGCTGCGATTGTGGAGCGAGCCCGGTAGCGAGGCAGAGAACCGCTGCTGCACGATCGATGCCATGAACCTGGCGCGTCGCATGGCAGCCCAGTTGGAGATTCCCTTCTACGCAATCGATGCCAAGGATGTCTTCCGCGAGACTGTGGTCCAGCACTTCATCGATGGCTACACGAAGGGGATCACGCCCAACCCATGTCTGGTCTGCAATCGCAAAATACGCTGGGAGTTTTTGCTGAAGCTCGCCTTAGCCTTGGGAGCAGACTATATGGCCACGGGGCATTACGCAAGGCTGCAGTCAGCAGTCAACCGTCAGCTGTCAGCAAACCCATCCCCTATCCAGCTCCTAAAAGCCATCGACGACCACAAAGACCAATCCTACGTACTGCATATTCTCAAACAAGACCAGTTGAAACACGCCCTTTTCCCCTTGGGCGACTACACCAAACCGCAGGTGCGCGAGCTGGCACGAAAATTCGATCTACCCGTCGCGGAACGCTCCGACAGCCAAGACCTGTGTTTCCTTGGTAATGGCACTTATGCGGAGTTTTTGGATCGCAATGTGTCGGAAGTCATCCAGCCAGGTCCCATGCTCGATTCTGATGGTAAAAAACTAGGCCAGCACCATGGCCTGGCCTATTACACCATTGGTCAGCGGCGCAGACTCGGCATCGCTGGTCCACAGCCTCTCTACGTGATCCGAAAAGACACTCAGAACAACGCCCTCATCATCGGCCCCAAGGAAACGTTGGGAAGCAGCCAACTCATCGCCAAAGATGCAAATTGGATTTCTGGCGCGGCACCTGAGGGTCCTTTCCGGGCGCAGATAAAAATCCGCTATAAGGCCCAACTGGCGTGGGGTCTGGTAACTCCCCAAGATGAGGCAAAGTTCCACATCGAATTCGACCAATCCCTACGTGATATCACTCCTGGGCAAGCCGCGGTCATCTACGACGGCGACGTTTGTCTGGGAGGGGGCATTATCGAATGATAAGGAGAAAACAATGTCAGAAAAAAAGAAATACACCAAAGAAGAAATGCACCGCGAGTTTGCAGTGCATTGTTTCAACAGCACCTGGACCCTGCTAGACAAACCAGATCGAACCAAAACAGATAATTTTGAGATGATCCACCTGGCTCACGCCTCACGTTTTCATTGGGGCCAGGTCGGAACGCCCCTGAATTTTGCCCGCGGCGATTGGCAGATATCGCGCGTCTATGCCGTACTGGGATTTGGTGTGATGTCTTACAGGTACGCAAAAAGTAGTCTGGATCTATGCGAAAAGCATGACTTCGGCGATTTCGATTTAGCCTTTGCATACGAGGCGCTGGCACGCGCCTCCCAAGTTTCTGGTGATGTCGCCAAAGCCCCAGGGTATATTCGCCTCGCCAAAGATGCCGCTGATGGAATCAAGAAGAAGGAAGACAAGGATTATTTCTTCAGTGAGTTGAAAACCATTCCTGGTTATGAGGCCTAAGTAAAAATAATAGAACTTTCGCAGTTCGGCGAGGAAATCACACTTCAGGGCGTAACTCCATAATAAATCAACGCATTAACTCGAATTTGCGAGCCACCGCAGGGGTGCAAACTGCAGCTCACCGTGATCTCAACTCCTAACTATCACCCCAAAATGATATACTACCTGTATGACTGTTCCTAGCTTATTCATCGGCTTTTTGATTTCTAGTCTGCTCGGCGCCATCTTCCACATCTGGCGCGGTGGCGGACCCGGCCGATTACTGCTCTACATCATCTTGGCTTGGATCGGTTTTTGGGGCGGCCACACCCTAGGATTTTTTTGGGGGGTGGAATTCTTCAGCCTTGGCCCGCTTTATCTTGGAACCGCCATTTTGGGAAGTATTCTGTTCTTAGGTATTGGCTATTGGTTGAGTCTGGTAGATATGAGTGAAGAGTAAATTCAGTCATTATGAAATTGGGGTAGCTAGCCCAACCGAGTTGGGTGGAACTTGAGACTTCTGACACCCAACGCGATTGGGTTCCGTCCTTGAAAATGCATAAACTGCGTAAATCCGAAAATTAATCAACCTTCCGAATAATTTATTCTCTGAGTAGCTAGTAATCTTTAAAAAAAGGAAACGTATGTACCGCATCGAATCATTTCTCTCAGCACGCCTCTTCCTGGTACCCGATCTTATCGGAGAGCGGATCTATTTTGTAAGCAACCTCAGCGGTCATTTAAGCCTGTACGCCATGGACAAAGGCGGCAGCGTGCCCGAACCGCTGCTGCCTCCCGAGATCGCCTTACAAAATCCCCACTTGCTGGAAGGCAGTCTTTACAAAGTTTTCCCCAAACTCAACAAGATCCTGGTGATGATCGACCAAGATGGGAACGAGGATTACAAACCAATGCTGATCCCAATGGAGGGCGGCTACCCCAAACCCGCAATCCGCGAGATGTTTGACGATCATCGTTTCTTTTGCACCAAAGCATTTCCTGAAGAAAATCTGATCTACCTGCGGGCTGCCTCCCACAATGACCCATCTTTCACCGCCCTGCAGCTGAATCTTGAGACAGGCGCACTCACAAAACTTGCCAGCAGTGTGTATGGCGCTTTCGTCGATTGCGCCAACAGCGATCATAGCAAAGTCATTCTCTTAGAAGGCTATACCATTGGAGATCATGTCGTATCCCTTTGGGATGCTGAGCATCCCGAAGCGGTCGAGGTCATATTCGGCACGCCCATTGACGAACGTCAACCCGAACGCGAATATCCCCCCAACGCCATGGGGGACATCCAATTTGTGCGTGACGAAGCCGGTTTGTTGCTCGGAACGTCCGTGTTCGAAGATACTGGGGGCTTGGCCTATTTTGATCTTGATAATCCCGATGATATCAAACCCGTTCCCATCAATGGTATTGTACACAAAGGCATGGGTGAATTCAGCGGTATCGATCACCTGGATGCGAATCGCTATCTGGTCAAATTCAACATCGACGGCGCAGACTGGGTGTACGAAGGCACCTTTGATGAAGACACGCTCGAATTCAGCATCGAAAACGTTCTGGTGGGTCAAGGAGAGATTTCTAACGGCGTGCTGGAGCATATCGGCTGGGAAAAAACCAGCGACTCCTTCGCCCTGTCTTTTTCCACGGCAACCTCCCCTACCCAGATCTATCTGATAGAGGGTGAGGATCGGCAATCAATTTCGAGACAAACCAATGAGAAGATCTTAGCTATCCCCGATGATTTACTCTCCCCCGGGCAGGATGCTTCTTACACCAGCTTTGACGGGCTGCGTGTTTCCGCGCGTTTGTATATGCCCGCAGATTCCCTCGGGTTCGAGGGCCCACGCCCTGTGGTTTACTACATCCACGGTGGGCCACAAAGCCAGGAACGCCCTGACTTTGCCTGGTTCTCCATGCCTTTGATCCAGTTCCTGTCCCTGAACGGTTTTGCTGTCTTTGTACCAAATGTACGTGGCTCAACGGGATACGGATTGGAATATACAAAAAAGGTCGACCGTGATTGGGGCGGCGATGACCGTCTCGATCACGTCCACGCCATGACGGAAGTGCTCCCCAACGATCCGCGGCTCGATACCTCAAGGACCGCGGTCGTAGGCCGCTCCTATGGGGGCTATATGACGCTTACCTTAGCCGCACGCCACCCCGAACTATGGGGCGCATCATGCGATATGTTCGGCCCATATGACCTGATCACCTTCGGCGAACGCATCCCCGAAACCTGGAAACCCTATTTCAAGATGGTCATCGGCGATCCC
>CAYWIC010000249.1:0-5100 GCA_964458115.1 uncultured Anaerolineales bacterium
ATATAGGCACCCACTGCAGGGTGCCCCCCTCACTCTGTGGTGGGCTTTTATTTTCCTAATCTTTTGATAAATTCTGCCTTGATCATGCTTAGTCAACACAAGTGCAAAAACCTGGTAACAATGCTTATTGTTATCCTGGCTTTCTTTGCCATTCCGCATTTGATTGATGATTTTCTTTTTGATATCCCGGCTGAGTTTGGAATCACAAATAGGGTAGGACAATTGCTCAGCGGGGTTTTCATTGTATTCTACATCTGGATTGTGGTCGAAATTTCCCAAAATCGAAGGATCGGATTCTTTGGTTCTGCTTTTATGGGAGGCTTTTTGGCTTTAGCGGTATTGCTCAAACATATTCCCGAAATTCTAAAATCTGATCCGTATTGGAGTGGTTGGTTTTCCGAAACTTTGATTGTTGGAGTGCTTCTAACCGGAATAGCTCTTCTCATTGCTTCCATTTTGGCTCTGCGAGTCGGTCATTAGGTTTCATTGTTCAATGGAGGAAGATTTGTGAACACAATACTTCTAATTGGAATCGCGATTCTTGGTGGTGTGGCTGTAACTTTGCAAGGGCAATTTATGGGGATTATGGAACAAATCTTTGGAACCAAGGGAAGTGTCTTCATTACGTATGCCAGTGGCGGGCTGATTGTGGTCTTGTTTACATTGATCACTGGGGTGAATCTGGAAAACTGGCGTAAAGTTCCCTGGTATGCTTTTGGCGCTGGAGTATTAGGGCTTATTATTGTTAGTTCTATAGGGTTTGTAATTCCGAGACTGGGGGTGGCTGGGGGGTTCATGTTGATCATTGCTTCGCAATTTGTGCTGGCTGCATTGATCGATCACTTTGGCTGGTTCCAGGCTGCAAGCCGGCCATTGGACTTGCCACGCATGGCAGGCCTAGGGTTAATGATGGTTGGTGTGTGGTTAGTAAATCGATGACTGCTATTTGAAACCGATAATGATGGATGCTAAAGTTGCCCGGTTTTTTCTCATACTCTTTGTCTTATTTGCGATCTTGGGATGTAACTTGGTGGGTTCTGCGACTATGACGCCAAATCCTGAAGTGGAAGCTCTGGTAGGGACATTGATTGCTGAGACAGCAACTAATGAGCATGCGACCCCTCCTGAATTGACCCTTGAAACTCTCTTCTGGAAAGACCAGACAATTGAGCTATACGGATTTTCGCTAGAAATACCGGACAGTTGGACCATACAAGAGATAAACCGTCGCCCTGAACCCAGTGATGATCCCATGGCACCAAAGATCGGTCATGATTGTGCGGAGTATATAATTTCGAACACAGATCGGACCCAAAATCTCTATCTTTCTCCAGTTTGTGGGTATACGGATGGCTCTGGGGAGGACTGCCCCGCGGATACAGTACTCTTAGAAACGCGCGGTGATACAGGAGTTATCGTGCGTTATTATGATGCTGCTTTCTCGCGCTTTATCTACTCTGAAGCCAGATTTGCAACCCTGATCAGCGACCAGGGTGAGAGCAAAAAGATGTTGTGTTTTCGCCCCGCAGTTATGGTTTTCGAAAAAGAGGAGTTTACATCCTTCGTGAATGTTGAATATGGGCATGTTGGAAGTGATGCAGATATCGAGGATGCATTAGAAATTGTCGATCGAATTGTGCGCTCGATGGAGATGCCCTAATAAGGATTTTGACATGAAGAATCAAGGGATATTGAATCCTGTCGCCAGGCTAGTAGGGATCATCCTGCTTGTGGAAGTGCTCATCCTGGGTATTGTGGGGTTGATTTACTGGATGGCAGGCTGGCAGACGATAGAGCAATATGCAAAAGCCCTGATGTGGGTAGGCTTACTCTCTATTGGCATTGGTTTGATGAGTGTCCAGGGGCAATGGGATAGCACGCGCAGCTTCGATTTCCAATATAGCACTTCGGTTATTGGTCAGGATCGCTGGAAGTTGGTCAAATCCTACCTTACGGAGGGGCTGCAAGTATTGGGGTTGATGTTTGTACTTTTGCTCATTGGTGTGATCAACCTGGGGCTATGGTGGCTGCTAAGCTAACGCGCGATACAAACTGTAAAATGCCCAAACCCCGTAACCAGCCAGGATGATTCCCGCCAGGCGGTTGACCCAGACAAGCGTTTTGGTGCTAAATCTTTCCCTTAATAAGCTTACAACTCCACTTAAGGTCAGCCACCAAGCTGCGGAGCCAAGAAAAACACCAATGACCAGGGATACCGCAGAGGCATAGCCAGAGCTACTCTCGTTGCTTACCAGCCCCAAACCGGCGAAGATGGCTACAAAAGACAGGATCGTCATCGGATTTGTCAATGTCAGAAAGAATGTGGAAAAATAGGCATTCCACAAACCATTGTTCTCTACATCTGTACTTATCTTTATCGGTTCTGCCCGAAATGTTTTGACCCCTAAATAACAGAGGTAAAGCCCACCGATTAATGCTAACCAACTCTTTTGTTCGATGAGAAGATTGGAGATCGCTGTGAGGCCGAACCCTGCCACCAGGCCGTAGAATCCGTCTGCGGTCGCCGCACCCAACCCTGACACCAGCCCGGTAGTCCGCCCTTCACTCAACGTTCGTCGAATGCAAAGCACTCCAATTGGACCAACTGGCGCAGCGATCGAAAATCCAAGTACCAAACCTTTGAATAAGAGATTAAAATCCATTTTGGTATAGTAGTCGATTTTGTGGAATTTTGCTATATGGAAGAGGTAACAATGGTGTCTGTGGAAGAAATACTTGGGATGTTGAAAGCAAAAGCCAAGTCGGACCAATTAGAAGGCATGGCCCGCTTTGGGATTGTCACCGAGCAACGCATGGGGGTTTCCGTACCTGAGATGCGAAAGATCGCCAAACAAGTGGGCAAAGATCACGAGTTAGCCCTGGCGTTGTGGGAGACGGGTATTTTGGAAGCACGCATTGTGGCTGGGATGGTGGGTGAACCCGATAAGCTCACTGAAGAGCAGATGGAAGCCTGGGTAGTAGGGATCAATTCCTGGGATGTCTGTGATCAAATATGCATGAACTTATTCGAGAAATCTACCATGGTGCAAAGCAGGATCTTTGAATGGTCCCAGCGCGAAGAGGAATTCGTCAAACGGGCAGCCTTCGCCCTGATCGCCTGTCTGGCCTGGCATGACAAACAGGCTGGCGATGAGGCATTCATCCAATACTTTCCCATGATCCAGCGTGAAGCGACGGACTCACGCAACTTTGTCAAGAAAGCCGTCAATTGGGCCTTGCGTAACATTGGAAAGCGCAATTTGTATCTCAACCAAGCCGCGCTGGCCTGCGCCAGAGAAATTCGAGAAATCGACGATCGAACCGCGCGCTGGATTGCCAATGATGCTATCCGCGAACTGGAGAGCGAGAAGATTCAAGAACGGCTCAAAAACAAAGCGCAGAACCAGATTGTTTGACAGGTTAACTATGCCAACAGCCTTATTTTCACTATCCGATAAAACTAATCTTGTAGATTTCGCCCGTCAGCTCCATGACTTGGGCTGGGATTTCCTCGCCAGTGGAGGTACCGCGCATGTCTTGCGAGATGCGGATCTGCCCGTGACGGATGTGGCTGACTATACCGGCTCCCCGGAAATCTTGGGCGGCCGGGTAAAAACCTTGCACCCGGCAGTTTCTGGGGGTATTCTGGCCCGCGATAACGAGGCGGATGCTGGGGATTTGGCCAGCATCAATGCAACCACTATCGACCTGGTGGCCTGCAATCTATACCCCTTCCAGGAAACAATTGCGAAAGTGGATATCAATCAGAAGGATGCAATCGAGAACATCGATATTGGCGGAGTGACCCTGATCCGAGCCGCGGCCAAGAACTTCTCCCGAGTGACTGTTCTGACCGATATAGCCGATTGCCAGCACGTCTTGGACGAGATTCGAGACCTTGGGAGCACATCCATCGGGACACGGCGAAGGTTGGCTAATAAGGCGTTTGCCCATACCCGCGATTACGATGCCGCCATTGCAGGCTATTTGTCTGGCGATGGCGCGCTTCAGTTACAGCTTTACCCCATTCGAACGTTGCGTTATGGTGAAAACTGCCATCAGGATGCAGCCCTTTACGCGTTTTCCCCTAATGCTGGTCCGCTGGGAGGGCGGCTTTTGCAGGGAAAACCAGTCTCCTATAACAACATGCTCGATCTGGATGCTGCTTGGCGGGCTGCTGTTTCCTTCGAAAGACCCAGTGTGGTGATCGTCAAGCACCTGTCCCCTTGCGGCATCGCTTCAGCTGATACTTTAGCCAAGGCGTACCCGCCCGCTTTGGAGTGTGACCACGTCTCGGCTTTTGGTAGCGTGATTGCTGTAAATCGCCCTTTTGATGAGCACATTGCCCAAGCTTTGGGTGAGCTCTTTGTAGAGTGCATTGTCGCGCCGGGTTTCACAGAAGGGGCTTTAGAAATTCTCACAAAGAAATCCAACTTGCGCTTGTTGGAAATGCCAGATAACCGTGTGGAGCCTTTGTATGAATATCGCTCGGTTGTGCGCGGCATATTGCGCCAATCCGTGGATGTCGGTGATCCTGAAGGGACAGCATGGCAGGTGGTTACCGAGCGCCCGCCCACAGATGACGAAAGGGTATCCTTAGAATTTGCCTGGAAGGCTTGCCAGCACATCAAATCGAACGCCATTGTCTTCGTCCAGGGTGAAGCCACTGTGGGTACTGGAGGGGGGCAGCCAAACCGTGTGGATTGTGTGGCTATTTCCGCGAATCGATCCGGCACGAAATCTCAAGGCGCAGTGATGGCTTCTGATGCCTTCTTCCCATTCCCCGATGCTGTGGAGGCTGCCGCAAAATACGGTATCCAGGCCATCATCCAACCCGGTGGCTCGCTGCGCGACCAACTGTCCATTGAGGCTTGTAACCAGCATGGTATTGCCATGATCTTCACTGGGGTACGCCATTTCAGACATTGAAATATAAATTCTAGGAATTACTTGCCTGAAGCGCAGCTATACCCCGGACGAACTGCAAAAGTTCTAATTTATTAAACGAATAGGACTTACGCAGTTCAGCGAGAAAATGGCTGGGGGGCTGTCCAAAAAGGTTACTGGCAGCCCTCCTCAAAAAGGGAAAAGTTTAATAAA
>CAYWIC010000250.1:0-5056 GCA_964458115.1 uncultured Anaerolineales bacterium
CCGCGTCGTTTTTTACTCATTTCCTAGTCTCCTTTTGGGTAGGACTAGGAAAGACAATCTTGTGGTGTAAGATATTCGGTTGGTAAGGTTCCGCGCTTCGATATATATTTTACCCCTTATTACCTGAAGCGCGAAACAGTACCTTCGATTCATTTTCAGGAATTGATAGGCGTCAGGTTAGTGTTGATGTAATTGTGCAAGTCAACAGGGCGAACACGCTTTGCATTGCCAATGCTGACCGAGGGAATCTCCCTGGTCTGCATCAGGCGATAAGCCATTGATTTGCTGATATTGAGTATCTCAGCCACTTCTGTTGCTTTGAGCAGGCTGTCCAGAATTGTGTCTTCATGCTTTTCGAGGGGGGTCTCGTTCATCGTTGTACCTCCGAATCTTCTCTTCCTGATGTTCTTTACTGAAATATAAAATGCCTGTATCTAAATCTCAATCAAGGGAATGGGTCTATCTTTCCCCGGTTGCCGCCAGATGGGTGAGGTCAATACGTTGGCTGGTGTAAGCTTATTGAGTGTTGCGAAATAGAACATCGCTGCGTAAGGCCCGGCTTTTTCTTTGGTTTGCTGCATCAAGTTCTTCATCCTGCGGCGACCCTTTGTAACAATCAACCAGCGACCGCTGTTGAAGCCGAAGCGGGTTTTGTATGCCGGGCTTTTGATGTAGGCAACTCCGGGGAGAACCTTCTCACGTCCAAAGCTGGGGTTGTCATGAGTGGCCATATCTAGTTCCAGAAGGAATCTGGCAAGATGAGGCTCAGCTCTGGCCTTGCGGCTCTCATCCAAGATTTCAAAGTATGCATCTGGAACGACACCTTTCTTTGCCGTTCTTGCCTTCCCATCTTTGCCGTGAACCTGGAAACTGACCACATCGGTATTAGAGCGGAAGACGCTTTCCGATAACCACTTGTCGACTTTGATAGAAGATAGCTGGTGCGCTGATCGGTCAACCGCCAGTTTGAAATCCACTACAGCCAAATCGTGTGCTAATTGGATCCAGCGCGGTTCGCGGTGCCAACGGATACCTTGATCTCGCAGTCGTTTCTCCATGGTGCGCAACTGATTCTCGTTATCGCTTTTTGGGGGTTGTACTTGAACACCATATTTAACGGCAATGGATAGCGCGCCTCGCCACCCTAACCAGACCACCGGTTCCGGGATTGGTTTGGTACGGCGTTGCTCGAGATTTGGCCAATTCAGGAACGCATTGTGATAAAGGATAGATAGGCGTCCTTGCATAGCTTGTTTGGTAGCACGGGGCCAAAAGAGAGCTTTCAAGTGTCGTCGAGCCAGAACGCCATCGTTTTCGTGAATTGCCAGCAGGATGGCGGCGTCCCGCTCTTGAAAGCGCATAGGAGGCGATTGATCCGCTCGTTTATAGCGTGGTCTTCGAGTAAGCATATTCACTCCTTTGAATCACTTTAGCACATCATACTGACCAACAGGAATAATCAACGTCATCCGGATTGCCTCCAGATTGATTAGACTTGAACCAGGATCGCTTGCCATTATATTGGCGCTGTACATCTTCTTTCATGCGCCCATAACGCATCCCGGAGCAAGCCAGCATCGAGTGCAAATACGAAGTCAACTGGAAGGTGAAAGGTGGGTCAGGCATTGTGAAGGTACGCTGCTTCGAAGGCGATTTCAGACCACGATGTCTGACCCAAAACTCACGCGGTTGCAGCTTGGAGAGCAATAAGGCCAGCCCATTCCATCCCAAGGAGTCTTGGTGGTTCCGTATTGATGGGAATGGCATCAGCCCATACCTGCCCAACTGCACCTTCATCTTCGAAGATGTGAGGTAATCCGGGGAAGGGAAGATCTCTTTGGCCAAGCGAGTAGCATCGCTGTACCCCACACGGAAACTGATAATGGTTCCGGCTGTGTTTAACACTGCACTTTTCAAATCGTTCGATAGCTGGTCGAGATATTGATGAGCCAGGGTAAGCGACAAAGCATACTTGCGCGACTCGGACAAGATGTCTTTGATATTGTCCGTCGTGTAGTTCTGGAACTCATCCAGGTAGAGGTAGAAGGGTGTGCGCTTGAAAGCGTTGGCTCGTGAGAGTGCTGCTTTCTGAAGATGAGCCACGATGAACGCGCCCAACAAAGCGCTGGAGCCTTCTCCCAAAATACCCTTGGGGATGTTCACCAGTAGCACCAGTTGCTGATCCAGGATTTCTCGGAAATTGATGGTTGTGCCTCCGGCGAACATCAGCCTGACATCTGGATCAAAAATCAAACCGCCAATCTTGTTCAACACTGGCGTGACCCATTGATGAACGGCAGCATCACTGTCAGGGAATTCATGTTGGAAGTAGATGTAGACTGCTTCACTGGATAGTCTTGGAAGTAACCCCTCGCGGTAATCACGATCTAGTAAGAACCGGGGGAGATCGAGCAACGATAAACCCAGATCGCTCAACGCCAGGAAGCAGTTGGTAAGCAGCCAGACCATTCGCGGGGCATTGGATGTATTCAGGCTCCAGACCTTGATAACTACATCGGTCAGGAAGAGTGCCAGTCGCTCTTGAGATAATCCCCGGATAACTTCTAATGGATTGAAGCCCACTACCCACTTGGGACTAAGCGGATCGAGGATCACAAGGCGATTCCATAATTCGTGTTTGGGAGCCAGCCTCATCAGCAGGTTGCGGTAGAGATCGCCATGTGGGTCGATTACACCAACGCCGTGGCCGGCAAGAATATCCTGCATGATCCAGGCTTCCAGGGCGCGTGATTTGCCGGTTCCTGGCTGGCCTATCACATAAGTGTGGATAGCCCGTTGGGCGGGAGTCAACACGCTGGTCTCCTTTCCAAATGAAAAAACGTTATTGGATTTCATCGATATTGATTCCTAACATCAAACCACCGGGATCCAAGAACTTGTCCCAGATCAGGCCGACCAGTGCACCATGGAGTGCGCATGTACCAATGATCCACAATGACCACGGAAGGTCGGTCAGCAAGTGGATGGTCAATCCAACCGAAGTCGAAAACAACATGGTGATCATCAATCTCGCGAAAACCGCATAAAGGTCGATTTCGAAGAGACGATATGCAGGATCTGCCAATCGCTCCACGATGAAAGCGTATAGGCGATATGAGAGGATCAAGAACCAGCGCAACAATTGAAAGAGAAATCCCAGAAGCTGGGGGAGCAAACGAAGAGAAGCTGCCAGGCTCAGGAAGAATAGTGTGATCGAAAGGAAGCAACTTCCTACGATGAGCGTGCTAATGAGACGAGATGCGATACCGATCATGATCTGCTCCGTACTCTCAACCTAGCTCCACCAGCGATCGATCTCGATCCAGGTATCGTCTTCGGTAACTGCAACTAAGATGGGATCGACCAGGACCGCACCAACAGCGAGCGTGGCTGGTACGATCATGGTGGCAACGGCTGCTGCAACTGGAATAGCTACCGCCATTGCACCCAGCAAACCTGTGATCAAGGGTTTTATCCCTGGTGATGCGGAATGCAACGGAGCAGGTTCGGCTTCAATCACCTCAGGTGCGGGAAGCAATTTGGGGGCTTCGTGAACGATGACAAAGCCTTGGGGTCGAAAACCCATCGCGAAGATGGCCTGAATGCGTTCCAAGGCTCTTGCAGGTATGTGGCTCGAGTCCTGATGCGCGGGAACGATCAACCAATCCTGGAGATGAATAGGTTGATGGGGCAAAGGAGCCTGACCGAGGATGTTGAATTCCCAGTTTCGCTGTCGTCCCAGGGTTAGTAAACCTTGGGATTCTGAAGTAATCACTGGGCTTGATTGGGGGTATGTACTGTGTGTAGCGAGAGTAGTCAAAATTAGTCTCCTTGCTAGAATTGCTCTAAACGGTGGATGAAATCGTGAAAGGCGAAAAGGGCCAGACGCCAGCCGTAGCTGGCCAACCAGGCCATCAAACCAAAAAGCGCTAACAGAACCCAGTACAGGTTGGGTTGGGGCACGAAACGCCACAGCAAGGTGAAAGCGGTGATGGTCAACCCGATGCTGAGGGATCTGCCGGGGAACCTGCGCCGACGCTGCTGGTCGAAGTTCAGGTTGGTGTATTGGGGTGAGGTCATAGGGGTCTCCTCTCGGTAAGTAGGGATAAGAATTGATGTATAATGATTGTGGACGGAGCGGGTTTGTTTGCACGTAGGATACAGGAAAACAGCACTGATTTGAATAGTCCGGGGTATAGATTCAAGGATTAACTTCAGGTTTATTGGTATATGGTTGAGGTGGAATACGTAGACGTGAAGGTTTAGGAGCAAAGGCTAGGGTTTATGACATTCCCAAATGACCCCCTTGAAGGTTTATCCCAACTGACGGAACGGCAGCGGGAAGTTCTGTCACTGTTCTGTGCCGGTTTAGTATACAGGGATATCGCTGAAAAGTTGGTTGTTGCTGAAGCGACTGTCAAATCTCACATGGGCAACATCTATCAGAAGCTTGGCCTGGATTCGCTACCATCTAATCAGAGACGCAAAGTTATCTACGAAGTTTGCTGCCCGGCTTTGAGTAAAGCGGCCCCAGCGCCAATTGGTGGAAGAAGTGAACCGGAGGCCGTTCCAGACAGTGTCGCCAAAATGGTGGAAGAGGATGAACGAGCGATTGTGCCCTGGCAACCGGCTCCATTGGTGGCACCCTCTGAACCAATAGAAGTTCGCCCTCGATCGGTGAGAGCCATTCGTTTGCGTTGGATGGTGTTTGGGATGATCTTGGGGGCCATACTGGTTTCTGGTTTAATATATGCATTTGGTGATCTGATCTTTCCCGAGCCCGAAGTCAGCGTACCGGAACCAGAGGTGATGGTCACGGTGATTGAGAAGCCTGTGGAAGTTCCCGTAGAAGTAACGGTTGAAGTCCCAGTGGAAGTAGAAAGAACGGTGGTTGTAACAGCAGAACCAGGACCGACTACACCTCCTCAGATTGTAGAGATTGTGATCACAGCTACCCCGCTTCCAACACCAGACCCAACTCCGCTTCCAACGGAACCTGTAAATACTCCCCCGGATGCAATTCTTGAAGTAGGGGAGTGGTGGAAGCATGAAGGCG
>CAYWIC010000251.1:0-5051 GCA_964458115.1 uncultured Anaerolineales bacterium
AAGGTTACTCGCTCAAGCCCTGTTTTGTCTAGGCTTCATGCACCAACGCCATTCACACCCCGTTGCCTGCGCAGCTGATTCAGCGCATTTGTGCACCTTTTCCAGGACTTCACTGCGGCGAGCTTCGGTCTTACCACGCACACTGAATTCAGCCGAGGTATATTCAGGAATTACATTGGCAACATCCCCACCTTTTCGAATGATGCCAGCTACGCGATCTTTAGGCTGCATATAATGGCGAAACGTATTGATATTATTGAATGTCAGGATCATTGCGTCCAGCGCATTGATTCCCTCTTGAGGGCAGGCGGCTGCATGAGCAGTCTTGCCAAAGAATTCAATGTTCAAGCGCAGGGATGCCAATGAGCCTCTCAACACCATATTTTTGGTGGAAGGATGGAACATCATGGCGGCTCCGACTTCGTCGAAGACACCTGCCTCGACCAAAATGCGTTTCCCACCGCCGCCCTCTTCTGCCGGGGTGCCAATCACCCGAATTTGACCCTGAAAATTCTCAAGAATTGGCAGAACTGCCAGCCCGGCTCCAACCGATGCCGCAGCGATCAGGTTGTGCCCACAGGCATGGCCTAGTTTGGGTAGAGCATCATATTCTGCTAGGAAAGCGATTGTAGGGCCAGCTCCCCCTCCATTTTTTGTCGCCTGGAAAGCTGTGTCCAAACCGCCTAGGCTTCTCACGACATCAAACCCAGCCTGTTCGAGGAACTCAGCCAACATTTTCGACGATTGATACTCTTCGAAAGCGACTTCGGGGTTTTTATAAAGCTTTGTACTGATCCCCCACAAACTCTCTTGAAGCGCGTTAATTTCAGCAATCACCATTTGCTTCGCTTCAAACAATTCCATAGCATGCTCCCTGAAGATTCAATGATTGCACGCCCAAAAGGACGCACTATGTGGAATGATGTAATTTATCTACGAATAAACCTGTAATTGTGTTCAATGCTCCGAGCTAATATCTTGAAACAAACTCAAAGCAAGCGTCTGGTAGGGATAACTAATTATTCATTATACACGAAAATACTTCATCGATGATGATTTTTTTGCAATTTTTACCTTGGTCGATCCTCCTTGAAGTAGGCAACTGATGTGAGCATCGCACCCCGAGCATGGTGACTTTTGGAGGGTCGAAAATTGAGCCTCAGTCCCGAAATTTATCAAAATTTGTGTCCTGAGATAACATAAACCGTTCCCCCGATTCCGGCGAACTGCTCTCGGCAGCGATGGACATCGTTTTCGGCTTCGCCGCTCTGAATCGCCTGATGAAGTTTCGCAACCCCTTGTTCCACATCAGAATCAGACAAATAGCTAAATTCTGAATGCGAGCGCCGAAACTCCGGATCCAACGGGGCGCTCGGATCGAAAAACATCTTATTCATCGGATCATCGATCGGACGTGCAGCCACCTGGGTGAGCCCCATCTCTACAAGCCAAGCCGCCAGAGTAGCGACTTTGGGTTGGATGATCAATTTCGTTTCCAAAGCGTTGGGAAAATACTTCCAGAACCAAACCGCCTTGTTTTGGGAAGGATCCCGCTGCACAATGATGAGGTGCCCTCGTTTGAGTACCCTGATGGCGTCCCGCAAGGCCAGCCTGCGAGAATGATCCCTTTGACGTGCGCTAATATTCAGGTTAGCGCCGACATGGTGCAAGGACTGCATGAAATACACTCCCCCTACCGAATTGTTGGCATACGGCAAGCAGGTCATGTCACCTTGCGTGAGATAGAGACAGCGGCTCTTGGCCAGATTCAACATCCCTGCAGACCGGTCCAGTCCCACGATGCAGAGGTTTTCCGAAAGGATTTCTTCATACCGCCCTGTTCCACACCCAATACTCAAAATATCCCCATTAACATGGGAAAATGAATTCTTTATGATGTCGAGAAGAATAGGGCTCGGTCGCCGAAATTGGTCATAGCCAGACGCGTTACTATCGTAATCTGTGAGTGTCGTTGCCAGGCTCAAGCATCCCCTCCATAGAGATTGACATTATCCATTCAATTCCATACGGTCATATTGTACCAAGGGTTGGCTAGAGAACACAATGTTAAAAAAGCGGCTCTCTAGGGGTCGCGATGGAGGTTGGCGTTCACCACGCGAATTCCCAGAGATCCAGAAAAGCTATTGTTGATCGCAGATTTTTCGATGGGTTAGCATTTCAAACATTGTCACCGAGTGGAGCATCTCTCAGATTCTTCGCGCCTTTCAGCGCTCATAATGACTAATTATTTAAGTGCAGAGTACGGAAAGAGTCTAAAAAGGTGTCACTCTGAGCTGCCGTGCCGTTGGTGCGCCATCCGTGGGCGCTTCCACCTAGGGCATATACATCGAAGATGGGCCGACGACCAACGAGGCGAGCGAAGAGTCTCCGGACCTCGCCGGGCGACTCGGTCTTGAGACCGGTCACAGCATATTTGCAATAAAACTTAAAAGACATGGCAAGCGTACCAAATTAAACATTTTTGAGAATCGATTCTAAAGTAGCCAGAAATTTCTCGACATCCTCATCTGAAATAATCAATGGAGGCAAGAAGCGCAGCAAATTGGGGTCCGGTTTGCACCCCACGATAATCCCGAGCTCGAACAATTCTCGAAAAACGTTTCTAGCTGATTCATTGGTATTTTGGGAGTCAAACTGCAAAACGCTCATCAAGCCGCGACCGCGCACTTCTTCGATGCAAGCATACTGGATGGCAAGATTTTCTAGGCCTCGATGGAAGATTTCACCCCTACGACGGGCAGCATCAACCACATCTTCTGTGCGTAATGTGTCAATTACGACCTCTGCAACCGCGCATCCCAAGGGGTCATTTTGATGGGATTGTGCGTAACGAAAACCGCTAGCTGCCAAACTATCAGCGATCTCTGCATCCATAGCTGCCGCGCTAACTGGGTAGCCATTTCCTAAGCCTTTGCCCAGCGCAACGATATCAGGTTCCAGCCCGTAATGCTGATGACCAAACCATTTCCCTGTGCGCCCCAGGCCAGTCGTGACTTCATTGACAATCACGATTCCACCTGCTTGCCTAACTCGCGCACCAAGCACTCTGATCAAACCTCGCGGAGGAAATCGGACCAACCCCGATGAGCTACCGGGTTCGAATACCCAGGCAGCAAGCTGTTCAAAGGGGATCGCGGAAATCTTTTCACAATCTGGATCACAATCATCAGCACGAGGGCAGTCCTGGCAACCCGTCCAATCAAAGCAATGCCATTGATCTGACGGTTTTGTACCCGCCGAGCCATACGATGCCAGAAATGAATCCACCATGGTCAAGAGCAAGGGCTTGCCCGAAATCCGAAGGGCTAATTGCACGGCAAACTCTACCGCCTCACTGCCTGAACTCAAGAAAACGCACTTGCCATCATCGATACCGAGGGCATCGAGAACGACATTGGCTCCACGCTCCACGATGTCTGCCGAATATGTAAAACCAATGTGCATGAGCTGTTGTGATTGCCTGCATAGTACTTCATTAATACGTGGATGCGAGTGCCCCAGGGCGGCGCCCCAATCCCCAGCTTCCAGATCAAGAAAGCGATTGCCCCTCGAATCAAACAGGTAGCATCCCTCCCCATAGACCATATCCGTCTTGACCAACTCATAACCCGAACAACGCAGCACAGAACTCATAAAATCCTCCTAGGAAGAACATTACCTCTCGGTAAGACGCAGCACAGCCACGCCGATCAGAATGAGGGAGCTGCCAAAAATCTGGATACCGTTAAGGCGCTCCTGGAGTAGAAAATAGGCGATCAAAGCAGTGAATACGGGTTCTAAGGTGACAATTAGGTTGACTACGCTGGAGGGCAAGTAACTCAAACTTGAGTTGTACAACCCAAACCCAGCCAAAGTCGGTCCCGCGGCCAGGGCGAGCAAGATCAACCATCCCGCCAGGGCATCCCCTAACCAGAGCAGGTCTCCAGGGTGTGAGGCGTTCTCCAATATTTCACTCCCCGGCAATAGATTGAAAACCAACAAGAAAATTGCCGCAAAACTGAATGTGTAAAGCAACGTTGTCCAAGGGTTGAGGCCGCGCTGGGATGCAGAGCGCCCCATCAGGGTGTAGACTGCAAAACCCAAGCCTGAAATGATACCGGTCAGGATGCCTACCATATTGAGGCTCCAGATTCCGGGCTTGAGTGCTTCGGATACCAGCAGGCAGCCTCCCAGGCTCAGCAGGATCGCGACAGCTTTTCCCCAACCCAAATGTTCGTGCAAAAACCACCTACCCAGGATAGCTGTAAATGCAGCTGAGCTATATACCAAAACTGTGGCGATAGCCGCGCCATTCAGCGCTACCGACAGGGTCCACAAGGCATTGAAAATAGCCAGGACGAACCCATAACCAAAGAAATAGAGTATGTATTTTCGCTCAACGAGAAGAAGCCTGGGATGGATCAGAACAAGAAAAAGTAACAAAGTAAGGGCTACAAAAACATCCCGCCAAAAAGCCAGTATCATAGCGGGCATTTGGTAGGTTTGTGTCAGGTATCGGATGAGGATACCCGTAGTCGATAGGATCGCCGCGCTGCCAAGGGCAATGACGTAGCCGCGTGATGTGTTGGAGTGCGATGATTTGGGAGTTGTCATTTCTGAATCTTAATGGATAATTGGACTATATGATAGAGCCAATTATCGTCAATATATATCCGTCCAATTTCTTGTCTGATAAAAAATTACCTTCCCCCAGCATTCTGGTGAAAAAGAGGTAACACGGTGGCCCTCTCGGAATCGATGTGATATTTGTCAGCTTTGGGGTATGCTGGAAATCACCATTAGAATTTTCAGGGATCCATCAAGCTTTATATGCAAAAAGTAAATCAAAGGATCGGAAAATGCGCATCCCCTTGGACCGCCAGAGTGAAGTGCCGTTATACAAACAAATCGAATCCCATTTTCGAACAGGGATTCTCTCGGGCAATTTATCCCCAAATACGCGCTTGCCTGCCACGCGGGCATTAGCCCGAGATCTCAGCGGTGAAGAATAGATAATTCTTCGCGACAGGGAAAGCCAACGGGGCGATAAT
>CAYWIC010000252.1:0-5014 GCA_964458115.1 uncultured Anaerolineales bacterium
TTTAGAGGTTCCTCTTTTCTTTGTACAGTTGTCCGATCTTTTGTCCGAAGGTCAGTTACACTTAATTTATATAGGTATTAATTGATTTTTGGAAAAACCATAAAATTAAATTGTTAAAATTTTAAGGCCAAACTTTCGGATAAATTTTACGCGTTTTCGGTGCAGTTCCGGTGCTTATAGAAAAATAGGCATTTCAAAATATTGAAAATAGTGAGAATATTGCACCAAAATACCGCTATATATGGGGGTATATCAACTCTATAATGCCATATATAGGGTATATTCGCCGCTTTTCGAGACAATCCGTTAGAAATGCCACCGCACGCCAGGCAGTCGTCGAGTAGACGGCTGCTTGTGTTTTAACTAAGCTGACCCAAAACTCGCTTCGTGGCCTGAAATCCCAAGGGCGGCAGGTTATCTCGCTCGAAGAAGCCTACCCCATCAGCATCGTCGCCAGCAGATAGGTCCCCTGAAACGACATTCGCCCGATACACGATCACGATATGCGCGCCAGCGGGATGCTCCTGGCCTGAGATGATGTCGAATATTTCGGTGACCTGAACCTTCAAACCGGTCTCTTCGAGGCATTCGCGTTCGGCCGCTCTGGCAGGGTCTTCCCCAGCGTCGACAAAGCCTGCTGGGAGCGTCCAATATCCCTGATAGGGTTGCATTATCCGACGAACGAGTAGCACTTGGCTACCCTGCTCGACGAGAACGGCCGCAGCGACCTTGGGATCGGGGAAATAGACCCAGTCGCAGGAGGGACACACGGGGCGCGGTCGCCCGGAGCGCTGCGCTGATATCAGTGCTTCGCCACAACGCGGGCAGAATTTGACTTCAATCTCGATCATAGGCGGTCTCGACGGTGGATATAGAAGGCAGCCAACCCAGAAATAATCGCAATCACCCCAAGTAGAAGTTCAATGATCCGGATCCCACTCATTGGTGCGGAGGCAGTGACCACCTGAGGGATTTCGGAATCAACTTCGGGGGTGTATGCCAGTCCTTCCTCGGGTGCAGATGCAGGTTCTGCTGGGGTGGCAATAGGGAGGGGCGTCGGTTGGATGGCAAAGCTTTCCCCCGCTCCATCTGCCTGATCGTCTTCCACAGCGCGTTCGGCTTCTTCTTCAGGTTCCTCCGCATCGGCCATCGCCTCGGCCTGAGGCTGAGCTTCGGCTTCGGGCATAATTTCTACAGGTTCAGCTTCTCCGGTACCGACTTTCTCCGCACCCATCCCTTCGGCATCGATTTCTTTGGCCAAGGTTTCGGGTTGCTCGATCGCCTCGTCCGCTACAATGCTTTCCGCCGATTCTAACTCGAGGGGAGCGGCGGGCGCTACCTGCTCGGCGAGCTCCTGAGCAGGCAGCATACCGACTCGTCCAGACCCCAGAAAATCTCCCAACACCACTAGAACTAGGAGCACCGTCGAGAGGACTGAGGCCAGACGGAAGGTACTGAACAGGTTTAGCGCTCTGAACTTTCGTTCTCGCCGCCCGGCCATTTTTGGAGTGAGTGTGAAGTTTCGAGGAGCTTGCAGGTGGGGAAGGGATTTTACCGCCGCGCGCGTCAGGTGCAGATCATCCAGGGCTTGACGCAAGATAGGGTCGCGCTTTAGTCGCGTTTCAATACGCGTTCGCTCCTCAGCAGAAAGCTGACCGTCCGTATAAGCAGACAGTTTTTCCCAGTCTCGACGAGAAATTTGCTCCTTCATGCAGAGGCCTCCTCTCTCAGACGAAACGCAGAGGGTAGAAGTTCCCTGAGTTGACGTAAGCAATTCTGCATTTTTCGGCGGGCGCGCGCCAGACGGCTTTTGACTGTCCCCAAAGGAGTTTCGAGAACTTTGGCAACCTCGGCATAATCCAAACCCTGCACATCGACCAGGACGACCACTATGCGAAAGTCTGTCGACAGGTTATCCAGGCAGCGTTGAATCGCTCCGGCTAACTCCCTCCTTTGCAAGCTCTCTTCAGGAGACTCTCCGGGGTCTATCATCCAAACCGGGGATTCAAATTCCTCGCCATCTTGATTTTGCGGTTCGAGCGGCGCAACGGGTTTGCTCTTTCGCCGGCGCAGCTCATCGTAGCAGGCGTTGGTGACAATGCGCAGCAGCCAGCTTTTGAACGAACCACCCCGATAGGTGTGCAGCTTCCGGAATGCGGAAATGAAGGCTTCTTGGGTGGCATCTTCGGCCGCGTCCGGCTCTCCGATCACCCGGTAGGCCTGGTTGTAGAGCATATCCTGGTAAGCCAACACCAATCGATTGAAGGCCTCCAAATCGCCACTTTGAGCAGCGTGGATCAAAGCAGATTCATCCATATATCTTCATCTATTCTTTCGAGCTTATTTCAACAATGTTGATTGTCACACTGAGGGAGCGCGCCGGAGGCGGCCTCTGGCCGCGACCGAAGTGTCTCTCAACCCAAGGCTTTCAGATTCTTCGCTCTGCTCAGTGACATAATTGAGAAAGTTTATAGTAATTTGATCACAAAATATCCTTTTGTGTTATACCACACCCGAGCAGACTCCAGGAACTCCGATTAAGTTGTCAGATTTTGGGATACCGGGCATGTAAAGCAAGCCCGATTTCCCAAAATCTGGGGGTTATCATGGAAACATTCAGCGTCGCTGCAAAACAAATAACAAGGGTGATAAAATCATCCTCGCCGGATGAATCCATATGGACAAAAACCGATTTTCCAGACGCGATTTTCTAAAGGGCTCCCTGGTGATTGGGGGTACGATCCTGGCTGGCGCACCCCATGCCTCACGAACCCATCCATGCGTCTGAGAGATTCCGGGGCAAATCTGCGGCGGGGCTGTATGGTGATGCGGTCGAGGAGATCGACTGTAGTATGGGGGAGATATTCAAGATCCTCGCTGAAAACCATCTCGTCAAAAATACTTTGGTGATCTTCACCAGCGATAATGGCCCTTGGTGGCAAGGGGATCCTGGTCCCGTACGCGGGAGGAAGAACCTGCCCTTTGAGGGTGGTTACCAGGTCCCATTCATCGCCAAATATCCAGGGGAGATTCCACCAATCGGTCCCCGTGACGAAGTCAGCATGAGCATCGATGTCTTCAATTCCTGCCTGGAGATTGCTGGTGTAACACCCCCTCAGGATCGCGTCATCGATGGGGTCAGTATCCTTCCCTTGCTGAAAGGTGAAGACCAGACCCCCCACGATACGCTCTTCATTTATAAAGGCAACAAACTGGTAGGCGTTCGCCACGAAAATTGGAAATATCTCCGCCGCCATATGACCGATAACGGCGGCTATGCCTCCCTATCGCAGGGGCCGTTCCTATACAATCTGGAACTTGACCCCAACGAGTCTTACAGCCTGATCGAATCTGAACCCGAAGTAGCCAGACAACTGGTTAAGATGCTAGATGCTTTTGATACTGAGATTGAGAACAACATCCGCGGCTGGCAATAGAGAGGAAGTTCCCGAAAAAGGGTCCCGCTCCATTCTCTGGCAAAAGATCCACTGTCGATCTCATCGAAGATCTTGGCCATGCGACGCCGCAAACCCATGCCCAGGAAGCGCGTCCCCTGGGACATAGCGCCATATTGCGAAGTGGGGGAGTGAAATAAGGTCTGCCGGACCAATCCGGCTTGGGCCATTTTTTGGTAGGTATTGGCCATTTCTTCGCTGATATACATCTCGACCAGCACCGCCTCAGGGGGCAAACCCATCTCTCTCAGCACGTTGAGCGTATTCGTCGGCGTTATTCCCAATAACTACATCGATACCGTTATCCCGCAGGTTCAATGCTTGCGCCCGACCCTGGTTGCCATAGCCGATCACCGCGACTTTACGGCCGTTCAATAAATCCGGATTGACCTTATCAGGATTGAGAATTTTTGTCTCTTGGTTTTTGGGCATAAGTCAATCTTTAGCCAACAACCGGCGTACCCTTTGCTCCGCCTGGGCGATTGGGCTATCTTCCATACTCATCGCCTGGGCTTGAGAAAGCATCGGATAGCCTGCTTCACGCTCTGCCTGGAATTTTCGAGCAAACTCACCCGAACTTATTTCTTCCAAGATATCACGGAAGGTATCACTCAAATTGGAACTCATAAATTGCATCGTCCGAATGAAACCCCCATACAGCGCGGTCGGGCCGTGAACGCTGGAAGCCTTGAAGAAGCCATCCTCACGGAAAGAACGCCACACCATCTCCATCTCTTCATCCATATACATTTCCATTACCATGGCCTCAGCTGGGATTCCGGCTTCTTCACCAATTGCAAAGGCGCTCATGATCGACACGCCTAAAACAGCCCCAAGCGTTTGTTCGATGAACAGATCGATATCCGCTTCACGCCGCGCATCCAATTCCAATGCGCCCGCACGTAAAACCCCTATGGAATCGCATAAGCCAAGCAGCCTATCCCAGGCTTTTCCACTGGCATCTGCTTCAACAGAAATATAGGCGAAGAACCCTTGCTTTTCAAGGAATCGTTGACGGGCGTTATCACCTGCCATCCGGGGCGCTAAAAGCAGAACATCTATATCCGCTGCAGGGATAACCAGGTCATAAGCCAGGGTGTACCCTGAAGCGAAAACAATCGCTGCACCAGCAGCCAGATTAGGCGCAATCTCAGCCGAATAAATTTCTGGAATAATCTCATCTGACAGGAGAATCAACACAATATCCGCCTGGGAGGTCGCGTCGGCAATTGGGAATACCGTGAAACCCTCCACACGGGCTTGCTCAGCATATTCGTCTTTAATATTCCCAACGATAACATTCTCAAATCCAGAATCGCGCAAATTAAGTGAAACTGGGCGCCCTAAGTGACCATATCCTAAGACAGCAATTCGCTGATTCGCAAGCATCCCTGGATCAGCATCCTGGGATGTAAAAAACCTGACAGTGCTTTCTTGAGACATCGAAATTTTATCCTTTCATTGATCAAAGAATTTCAGGTTTCTGGGAATCGCTGTGGGACATTCCAGATGTAGGGGTGAGTGGGGTGCTCCGCACCCCACTCACCCCTACATCTGGG
>CAYWIC010000253.1:0-4998 GCA_964458115.1 uncultured Anaerolineales bacterium
CCCAACCTACTGATTCGAAGTCAGGCGCTCTATCCATTGAGCTACGGGTGCAGGCTGCATATGCAGGTGCCTAATTATACTCATTTCTCTCTGGTAGTCAACGAATAACGGTGTTTTTCAAAACTTGAAAATTCCCTTAAGGTGTAGACGATAGGGATTTTATTTAGAATTAGACAAAACGGATGTATCCTGTCCAGCGGCTTTTTGGGTCTATGATATAATGAGCTAGTTCACCCCAATTCCGCATTGATGCCGCCATTCTGTAATTCGGATGGCGGTTTCTTTTACCCCATATGGATCTGGGTGATCGATAATGTAATTTCATGGAACCAAATTTCCGAAAGTGAGTCAGTATGGATTTCCAAATTGGGGATAAAGCAATTCATTTTACACACGGGCTCGGTGAGATAGAAAATATTGAAGAAAAAACGGTTCACGACCAGGTGGTAAGCTGTTATGTATTCCGTACTCCATCACTCACAGCTTGGGTACCTGTTGACGCTGAAGATCGGCAGAATTTGCGTGCGCCGAAATCGAAGCGCGAGTTTAAAAAAATGTTTTTGACTTTACAAAGCCCCAATGAACCATTACCAGATGATCATGTTAAACGAAAAAAACAACTTTTGGAGTTGTTAAAGGATGGACAAATTAAATCTATCTGTCGTGTTGTTCGTGATCTTTCTGACTATAGCAATACAATTAAGCTAAACGACGTTGATAAATCTATTCTTGATCGTGCAATAAACTCACTTTTGGTCGAGTGGGTGTATTCTCTTTCTGTTCCTTTGCCTCAGGCTCAAGAAAAAATGGCGGAGTTCTTAAGTTCCTAGCAAATAACGCTAATAAATAATGGTTCTCTAGGAATTGCCGGGGTGATCCCCCAGATGTATGGGTGAGTGGGGTGCTCCGCAACCCTCTCACCCATACATCTGGATAGTCCCACGGCGTTTCCCAGAGAGCCATAGAAATCAGTACACACAATTTTCATTTTTGTGCTAAACTATAGTGCTTGCTAACCAGAAGTTCTGATAAAAAGATAAACCTTTGATTTGGAACCCATGCGTAACCCAGCAAAATCTAAAAAGAAAGGAGTTCCAAATCATGTCTAGAGAACAAGGTACAGTTAAATGGTTCAATGGCGGAAAAGGCTACGGCTTTATCGAGCGTGATGCGGGCGGAGATGTTTTTGTCACTTCAACGCGATCATTGCTGAAGGCTTCAAAACCCTTGACGAAGGTCAACGAGTAGAATTCACCGTCGAACAAGGCCAAAAAGGCCCTCAGGCTCAAAATGTTGTAGCTCTCTAATACAACAGATTGAATCGATTATAGGCAGGGTAGCTTTGATAAGCTACCCTGTTTTTTTATACATGGTGATTGCTACTTTGCAGAACTTTCAATTTAGCAGGGGTCCGGGTCTCCCTGGTATAGTTAGGTGCGATCGGTGCAGGGATTATCTTGAATGTGTTTTGTTCCACCAAATCTCTCACTGATTGATTGTTATCAACGTTTGCTCCAATATTGCATATAAAACACTCCGGCAGCCACGGCTGATAAAAAGATCAAACTACAGCACATGATCAATCCAAAAATGAATAGGGATGAATAATTTTTATCTTCGGATTCCGGGGATCCCGGAATTGCATCTTCAGGTACAAATTCATCTAATTCAATTTCTGCGAAGGGGGTAGCGAGTGCATCCTCCAGTACAGGTTCTTCTGTGACTCCAACTTCATCATCGGTGGATATCGATGAGGATGGAGACTCTGTTAAGGAATCCAATTCTTCAGGGGTGATCGTTTTGGGTAGAACACTTGAACCATCGGGCATATTTAGGGCAGTCGCAATGTTATTTGATGCGTCATAAGAGAATGTCGCTTGTTCACCGATGCCAATAGGTTGAGAAAGAAAACCGCGATAGCTGTCTTTATCCGCTAGGATTATGTTAAATACCCCTTCTCCTGTTCCAAATAAATCAACTGTGAAGCTCGAATCGGGCAAGAAAACCCACCATTCTATTCCTTCATTATCACCTTTGGGGAAAGGATAAAAATCGATCTCTCCAGGCAAATCATTTGTAAATGAGCCAGCAGCATTGACACCGATTTGTCTCCCATCAGCCATAGTTATCAGTAGATGAACTGGTGATCTTACCAATAATATTTTATTTGGCACGGCGAGGCCCTTTTCTAAATCTCCCTCCCACTGTTTTGCAGCGGGATAAGAAGGTTCCTTACCAACGAGGTGTGGATATTTCCAACCCAGATCCATGTCGGGTTCTGGATTGCTTGCCCCGGGAATCTCCCAAAAGTTCTTCCATTCGTCCATCGAATAAATTTTCGGGGATTGGTCTATCCAAGGATCGAATACATAGGAGTTCGATTGCCAAGTCGTGCAAGATTCGAATAAAACAACGGCGCGATGCCCGCCACCGTAGGATTGAATTGGCCCATAATCTAACCCCTCCAATAGAGTTGTGCTTGTTCGAAGCTTGTCGAAAAAATTCAAAACCAGTTCTTGGTAATGCGAGCAAATAAATTTTTCACCGTTAAAATAGGCGATTATGGCGTTGTTTAAATATGCCCCAATTATTGGATCGTTTACAAGCCCAGAAGGAATCTCTTGCTCATATCGACTTATGATTTCGGCTGAGTTCTTCCAAGGATCTCCAACCTCATGGCCACATTTATAGGGTTCTAGGCGCCGCTCAACATTCAATTCAATATCTGTGCCTTTTCCAACAGTCCACTGATAAAGTACATAATCATCGATTCCCTTCATATACGTATCTCGGTTGTACCATCGCCTAGATGCATCTACTGGCGTTTGCCCCGGAAGCCTCACTGTTAGATCATATTTTGGAGGACCATGGAGATCAACCCACTCCTGAACTTCTTCAGCAGTGAATTCCCCCATTTCCACTCCAGAAACCTCAAACGTATCAATTCCATTTTTTACATATTCATTTTGGACATCATTCCAAAAATCTACTAGGTCCGCAAAATCTGTAGATCCAGAAAACGTGTAATATTTGTATCCTTGCTCTGATTCTCTTATCGTTCGAACCCCATTAATTAAAAAGTCAGTGATCGGCAGTTCTTCATCTTTGCCAAATGGATTCTCCAATGTGTATGTCGTGTATTTAGGGAAGTTGCTTTTCGTAGTGATCAACTCCCAGCCTTTGCTTTCGAGTTCTGAAAAATCAGGCTCTAGATCTGAGGGGATAGTTAAATCAACAATGGCATTTCCACCCCCCTCCTCATCTATCTCCAATGTAAAGTTGATTGTGAAGCAGGCCAGATTGACAAGGGCAACAGCGATGATGGCAAGAAGGAGTTTTATATTCCTTGATTTTTTGCGCATCATTTCCTCCTTAAGTAAATGCCGGAAAGTAATCCAAAATAGAATGTGAGAAAATTCGGCATTTACACAGGTTTTGCGGTCATTCTTGCCAGCCTTTTTTAAGCAACAAACCGCAAAACACATATTTGCCCTAAAAAGTTTTTATTCGACCGTAATCCAAATTGTTCATTCAAAGCATAGCACAAATTCATCCCAGAGCAAAATGATAGCACACAAATTTGTAGATCTCGCTAATGCTTGTTGCCATCCACAATGATCGATCCGTAATTGTAAGCTTTTGTTTGGTGCACGACCTCTTTTCCAAAAAGATGTTCTCTTTGCATCCAGTTCCCGAAGGCAGCTTCTGGATCATCGCATTCCTTCAGGATGCCATGGAACCAAGGTCGCTGGCAATATGGGAATAATTGATCATTTCTATGACAAGGAAAAGTATCGATCGCTCTGCTCCCGAATGTATCTCACAAATTCGAGAGTCAATAGGAATTCATCGGGATCAGCAGGTTGGCGCACCTTGGTGGCTGGATCCGTCCGGCCAGCCCAGGTGCGGTCAATCAGCCCAGACCAGACAGGGTCCAGATTGGTCTTAACCCACTCTGCTCCCGCACGTTTGGATCCCGGAAACCCTCGGTTCAGATCATGTAGAAAGCGGCAGAAGCTCAAGACAATAAATGTTTGGTAAAAGTAATTGTTGAATTTCTCTGGATTATCGAGAATTTCCTGCCCCCAATTATCGATCACCTCTCTGATCTCCGCGCGCAAATCATCAACAGATATTGGATCGATCAGCAATTTTGGTGCCGGACCGGCCAAAGCAACGCCAAATTCACGCACAGTCCAGCGCACGACGAAGGTATTACAGTGATCTGATTCAATCAGTTTTCGCGCCCCGTTATCGAGATACCATAGATCTGTTCCACGCTGAGCGTGAGTTCGGAGCACTTCTTTAGGGAAATAAGAGCCTTCAAGATGCTGAGCCCAAGGGCATTCCAGTTGGTAGATGCGATCATGCATGATTTGTAAAGCTTGCACTTGATCCGCAGAAAGTTGAGCGTTGGTGGCGATGATGAAATCGACATCGCTGTGTTCATCAAAATCGCCAACTGCAAACGAACCTTGCAAGTAAGCGCCCAAAAAATTCGCTCCAAGGATTTCTTGTACGCGGCCGATAAGTACATCAAGCACATCATTGAGATCTGGAAAGGGGGTTGGTGTAACGGGTTTTATTGCATTCATACATTCCACATGAGATACCCCGTCTGTAAAGGGAGCCTACATTAAAAGACGAACGGCCTCTTCAGAAAAGGGGGTATCCCCTAGTTTATTAGTATTTACTTTTGAAGCAATACATTGAAGCGGTACCGGCCTTGAATATATCCCTTTACGCTCTGCTCAACGAAGCGATAATCGCACCTAACGTTTTCGGCAAACCGGATGAAGAACTCTCTATCATAGAAACGCTGTTCCAGTGGACCGACTTTGGGCCAGGCCCATTTGGGCGTGCTCTGTTGCATCAATCGTTCTCTGTGGGCAAGCGCCTGTTTCTTTTTGGATTTTTCAGGGATATCACCAAGCCATATCTTGCCGCCCATTTGACAAACTCGATGAAGTTCATTGAGCACTCGCCGGGCATATTCTT
>CAYWIC010000254.1:0-4983 GCA_964458115.1 uncultured Anaerolineales bacterium
GGGAGAAAAACCGGTAAAGTAGCAGTGATAGGCGCGGGACCATCAGGGGTCTCGGTGGCCTACGATCTGGCTTTGATGGGGCACAAAGTAACCATTTATGAGGGCGGGCCAAAAACAGGCGGCATGATGCGTTATGGGGTACCAATTTACCGCTTCGATATGGAAGCCATGGATCTGGAGATCAATTCCATCCTGGAAATGGGCATCGATATCCATTACAACACGCCGATTGGTGAGGATATCACGCTGGCAGATTTGCGCCGTGAGTATGATGCTGTCTTCCTGGGCATCGGCCTAATGAAAGGGCGCTCGCTCAATTTGGAAGGCTCCGATTTGGATGGCGTGATTATAGCTGTGGATTTGTTGTTGAACTACAACCTGGGTTATAAGGTCAGTTTAGGGAAGAAGGTACTCGTGGTTGGTGGGGGTGATGTGGCCATGGATGCAGCCAGGACCGCCCTGCGCCTGGGGCAACCCACCGAGGAGCAGCAAGCTGCGCTCGATGAAACCGAAGCCCGCGCTGAGGAAGAATCCGAGACCGTCAAGACTGCCTTCGATGTGGCCCGCACAGCTCTACGCCTGGGCGTTGCAGATGTCAAAATGATCTCCCTGGAAGATTGGGACGAACTCCCTGCCTCAGATTTCGAGATTGAAGAAGCCTTAGAAGAAGGCATCCAACTCTTCCCCCGATTGGGGCCAAATCGGATTATTGGTGAGAACGGCAAAGTCACTGGACTGGAAGTGATCGAAGTCGATTCCGTGTTTGACGAGGAAGGTCGCTTCAATCCCAAATTCAAACCTGGGACTGAGCGCATCATGGAATGCGATACGCTCATTTTGGCCATCGGTCAGCAAGCCGATCTAGAAGTCCTCGGCGGCGCAGATGATGTGACCATCACGCAGCGCGGTCTGGTGGAGATCGATCCTGAAACCGGCCAGACTTCTGCTCCCGATGTCTTCGCAGGCGGGGATGTGGCCTATGGTCCGAAGTTGATCATCGATGCTGTAAGACATGGCCATGTAGCAGCCCTGGGTATCGAGGAATATATCCAGGGAAATAAACTGCAGGTCGAGGTCAAAACCGAGTGGACTGACTTACCCAACCATGTCATGTTCGAGAATTGGACCAAGCTCGAACAGCGCAAAGTCCCTTCGCTGCCCGTAGATCGACGAACTGGAACCACGGTAGTGGAATTAGGTTACTCTGAGGAAGAAGCCGCTGAACAAGGCAGCCGCTGTCTGGAATGTAGCGTTAACACCATTTTCGACGGCACTAAATGCATTTTGTGTAATGCCTGTGTAGATGTCTGCCCCTGGGATTGCCTCAAGATCGTCAGCTTGAAGAATATCGCCGATGACGAACAATTTGCAGCCGTCGTCGAGGCACAGTTAGGAAAACCCCTGGCAGAATTCATGGCAGAGGATCAGCCTACAGTGGCTGCCATGCTAAAAGACGACGAAGCCTGTACGCGCTGTGCATTATGCGCAGAACGCTGCCCTACGGATGCCATCACTATGGAAGCCTTCCGCTTCCAGGAAATTTTGTCGTACGGAGATTAGATTGGATTTTGGAAATTGGAATTTAGACATTAGATCGATGATTGTAAGATCACCAATCCAACTTCAAACTTCCAACCTCCAACTTCTAAATATGAGGAGAGAGACATGCAACGAATCAAAGATTTTATAGTTAATTCAAGAGTCTGGCGCTCGTTCTTCCGTCATGGCTGGCCAGATAACCCGCTGGACCGCTCGTTGGTGATGACCACCAATGTATTTTTCCATCTGCACCCCGTAAAGGTCAGCCGTAAGAGCTTGAGCGCTAAATATTCGCTGGGCTTGGGCCTGATCTCGGCGATCGTATTTGGAGTGCTGAGTATCACCGGGCTGTTGCTGATGTTCTATTACACACCCACTGTCGAGCGTGCCTATGGCTATATCACTATCCTGCAAACTCAAGTGCCTTTTGGGCAGCTACTTCGCAATATGCATCGTTGGGGGGCGCACCTGATGGTCATTTCGGTTGTGCTGCATATGGCGCGCGTTTTCTACACCGGAGCTTACAAACCACCGCGCGAGTTCAATTGGATCGTTGGCGTCGTACTCCTGTTGCTGACGTTGGGGGCCAGCTTCACTGGCTACCTGTTACCCTGGGACCAACTGGCCTACTGGGCCATCACCGTAGGAACCAGTGTGGCCAGCTACGAACCGCTGATGGGGGCGGTGGTCAAATCGATATTACTGGGTGGGCCTGAAGTGGGCCAGGAAGCCCTGACCCGCTTCTATGCCCTGCATATCATGCTGATCCCTGGAATGATCTTGCTGATCACTTCGCTCCATATGTGGAGGGTGCGCAAAGATGGTGGCCTTGCTGCGCAAGACGCCGCCGAACAAAGTTCGGTAGCACAAGACGCAACAGCTGAGGAGGAGGGCAGCGATGAGTGAGAACATAAAGAATCCTGAAGCATTCAGTGAAGAAGCCAACAAAACCAAAACTTACTCCCTGGTCGAGTTGGTCAAAGCTCCCACCACCATGGTCGACAAAGGGCCAGATGATACGATATTCTCTTTCCCGATTGTAGCCATCCTGGAATTGCTACTGGCCCTGGGTGTGACTGTACTGCTCTTGCTGATGTCATTGTTCGTCAATGCCCCCCTCGAAGAGATCGCCAACCCTAACACCACCACCGATCCTGCTAAGGCTCCTTGGTATTTCATGGGCTTGCAGGAAATGCTCGAACACGGGCACCCCACGCTAATGGCGGTCCTGATGCCCACCTTGATGGTATTGTTCGTCATCGCGATACCTTATATCGACAATTCCAGAATTGGATCGGGGGTTTGGTTCACATCCAAACGCGGAAAACGCATTACCCTATTCACCACGATCTACATTCTAGTGGTCATGCCGCTCTATATCTACCTGGATACTACTTTTCCTTTACGCGAATTGATGCGTGGTCAATTGCCTGATTTCTTACTGCAAACCATCATCCCTGCGGTGATCATGGGGTTGATCGTAATTCTGCCATTATTGGTACTAGGCCGCAGTAAACCCACAGCGAGAGAAGTAGTCATGGTGTTGTTTACTGTGCTTTTCATCAGTGCCATCGTCTTCACCCTGGCGGGTTTCCTGTTTCGCGGGCCAGGGTTCGAGCTATACTGGCCCTGGGATATGCCTGGGAATTACAGCCCCTGGGATAATCTGTAGCTGTGGAGCAATTTGGAGATTTTTATGGACAAGAAATATAACAAACTTTCCCGCAGTCAGTTCTTGGGCATTTCCTGGGGAGGATCGTTAGCGCTGATCTTTGCCCAGGCGACGGTTGCCCTGCTAAAGTTCATCCAACCCGTTTCCACGGGCGGCTTCGGGGGACTGGTATATGCTGGGAAGATCGAGGAATTCACCATCGATAGCGTCAACCGCATCCTGGCAGGTAGATTCTATATCTCACGTACTCCTGATGGGGTCATTGCTTTATGGCAGAAATGTACCCACCTGGGATGTGCAGTTCCTTGGATCGAAGAGGAGGGCAAATTCCATTGCCCGTGCCACGGCTCGTCATTTGACGTTCATGGCGAAGTTTTAGGTGGTCCTGCTCCCCGGCCTTTGGACTTCTTCCCGGTGGAGATCAAGAGCGGCGAAGTTTGGGTGGATACCGGCAAACCCACCCAGCGCGGCAAACACGATCCAAATCACATAACTGGAGCTTAGGGAGATAATCATGAACAAAAACGAACCCAACTATCAAGGTTATGTGATCATGGGCCTGGTGTTGACGCTGCTGACAGTGGCTGGATTTTCGTTCTACTGGTTTGGTGAATCAGTCCGTCTGACCCATGCAGCTGAGGATTTTGCCAAAGAACGCGTTCAGCGGGGTCGTAGAATCTATACCGAACAATGTGTCTCCTGCCATGGAGCCGATGGCGATGGCGGCGTAGGTACGGTGCTGAACGAAAAAAATCTACTTAGGAACACACTGGATGACATCTTCTTCTCTGTGATCCGCTCTGGTGTGCCCAGTACTCAGATGCCTGCCTGGAGCGTTGACTTTGGCGGACCCCTGACCGACGAGGACATCAAAGATGTGGTGGCCTTCATACGCGCCTGGGAGCCCACCGCTCCAGAGATCGAGCTGGTGGTCTTCGAGCCCGATTCGTCACGCGGGGCGCTGCTCTTCGAAACCACCTGCGCAGTCTGTCATGGAGAGAACGGCTCGGGCACAGAAGAAGCCCCTGCGATCAACGATATGCTGCGGCTGGCAGCACTGGACAACGACTGGTATCGTTCAGTGATCGCCAACGGACGTCCTGCCAAGGGAATGCCCACCTGGGGCACGGTACTCTCACCAAATCAGATCGAGGATTTGATCTCCCTGGTGGACGATTGGCGGGAGGGCCTCGAAGTGGAAGCGGCTTTTTCGGTCACAGATCTGATTGGTTCAGCAATCTTCTCTCTGGAAGAAGATGATCCCGAAAGCGCGGCCCTACACGTTTCACGTTCATTGTCGGTTGCCCAAGGCATTGGTGCGGAAGTGCTGCGCAATGCTGCCGCACAATTGCTCGATGAAGACAACGCCGGGGCGCTGGCCACCCTAACCGCCTTACAAGAGCAATGGCCTATGGGTGACCCCATCGCTGGTGAGGAGGTTTACCGTACCTCTTGCTTGCCTTGCCATGGAGCGCAAGGCGAAGGTGGCATCGGTCCTGCGATGCAACCAAGCCCATTCGTTCAAGAGAATATCAACTCAGCATTGATCGAATTTCTTTTGGAAGGCCGTACCGGCACTGCTATGGCGGGATTCGATGGCAGGTTGAACGAGGAAGAGCTGGCTAATCTGGTAGCTTTCCTGCGGACCTGGCAGCCATAGAAATTTGAGATCTACCAAAAAACCCGGTTTCTCACAATGAGAAACCGGGTTTTTTTATTCTCTACCGTACAAATGAAGTAAAAGAATAGTCATAGGGTATCCTCAGGGGGTT
>CAYWIC010000255.1:0-4815 GCA_964458115.1 uncultured Anaerolineales bacterium
TTGTAAGGTGCTAAAAAGTGTCAACTAATTTCTCGATTGAAATGAACCATCCCCTAAGAACGTCGCTCCGGCATTCTTTGCATCTTTTGCTTGTACAGGTATAGTGACTGTACCCATTCCTAAGATGATCTCATCCCCAAATTTCTTTGAGAGAGTTTCGATTACATATAAGGCATTCGGAGTCGTAAAAGTAATTTCGATGCCAAGTACTCCCCCAGCGATTAATGCTTCTACCATTTCTAACGTAAGATTTTCGGAAGGTCCACGTAATACTGCTAATAGACCCTCATCTTTAATTCTTTGAATTACTTGTTTCTTCATCAGCTCTCCAGGATTGCTAAACTACACGATTTTGAGGCTCTTTACCAGACAAAACTGCCAGGCAGTCATTTAAGGCTCCCCAACCCATTGCATTCGTAGCCCCATCTGTATGCGATCCACTATGAGGAGTGATCAAGACATTAGGAGCTTGTAGAATTGGATGGTCTGGAGGGGGAGGCTCCTGCGAAAGAACATCTAAACCAGCTCCTGCTACATGACCTGAATCCAATGCATCTAGCAGGGCACCTTCATCTATCAGCTCTCCACGTGATGTATTCACTAAAAACGCGCCCTGTTTCATGATTGAGATTACATCACTATTGATTAGATGATAAGTCTCCTCGTTCAGTGGTAAGTGAATAGATAAGATGTCGGCTTGACGTACGACTTCGTTAAATGATGCCAAAACAACCTGATGTGCTGATGCAAATTCTTCATCAGGGTATAAATCATAGGCCTTGATCTCGCAATTAAATCCGCTGAGTCGTTCAACCAACTGTTTCCCGATAGATCCTAAGCCAATTATTCCAATCGTCTTTCCTTCGATTGAGAATCCCCCAATCCGGGGCCAGTTCCCTTTTTGGGTTTCGGTCACCGCATATGGGATTTGCCTCATCAGGTTTAGGATCAAACCCAGGGTTAGTTCAGCGACAGATACCGCATTCGCTTTTGGTGTGTTCGTAATCGTAATCCCATGCTCTTTGGCAGCTTGCAAATCAACATTCTCCACCCCTACACCATATCGTGATACTACTTTGAGTTGCTTTGAAGATATGAGTGCTTCCCGGTTTATATTGTCCACGCCAGCGATGTAACCGTCACAACCATCAAGCAAATCTACCAATTCAGAAGAAGAAAGTGGACGTCCCTCGGGGTTATAAATCACCTCTCGGACACTCGATTCTAAAACTTCACAGAGTGTCCGATCATGTTGCCCAAACGAACGCGGCGTGACTAATACTTTGGCAGATCGTAATTCATCCATTTGCTTTCCGAGATTGAGGGGATTTCCAGCGTGGATTGTCAATCAGTTCCGATTGACCTTGTTTCTCAATTACAAGTTTTCGATAACCCTGAGTCTCAATTGTGCCGTAGTCATGTCCAGCATTTCCGGGATAAGCAAAAAATGTAATCAATGCAATATCGTTTCGAGTGTTTACTGAACGATGAGCCCATCGCGGAGGAACATATAACACGTTTCCTGGGCGTAGTTCTTCAACCTTCCAATCTCCCTCCGGAGTTTCCATCACCATCACTCCCCCACCTTGCAGACAATAATAGATCTCGGCTGTATCCAATACTGTATGAAAATGCCCCTTAGTCATATAGTATTCATTGCCAATTTTTCCGGGATACAAGATTGAGATTCCATGGATTAATTCCCCACTTACTTCAGGTCGGCTGATTTCATACACTTCATAGAGAATAGGGTCACTCTCATCGATGGTTGTTTTGAATGCATCAACATCCAAGAATTGACCTTTCATGGCAGACAATCGCCGTTCTAAATGATTCTCATAATAGGTTGGGACCCCAGTCGGTAGGTCAATTGAAAATGAAAAGGGTGTTGTCTTCATCAGTCTTTGATCACTTTTCCTATGAGGGTTTCGAAAGAAATCGCAAAACCACAACTTGTTATAACAGGATTATATGATTATATGATATACTCATTTTTAGTGATTGTCAATACCCATCCGCAATTTTGAGTAAACCGTAACATATTTAGTGATATAGATACTGTTCAAAACCCCTTTTGGGTAAATCAGTTTAGTGATGGAGCAGGAAAGAAATATAGTCAACTGAAGGAAATTTATGAATACGGAAAGTCAGTGCCTGAGTTGTTTTCGTGACCAAATCATTAGAGCTGCTCGAATTCAGGGATGTGATTCTGAAACGTTAGAGAAAGTTTTGATTGGGGTTGATCAAATTCTGGATTCGATATCAATGAATATCTCCCCTCCCGAAATCGCATCGCTCGCTTATAGGCATCTTGCAGAGCGAACTGGTATATATGACCCATATCTAGACCATAAAAAGAAATCAACCCAGCTTGCTTTATCCCAGGTTCAATCCCTAAAAAATATCGTCCAACAAGCAAAAGACCCTCTCAGAAAAGCTGTTGAGCTCGCAGGGTTAGGAAATATGATCGATTATGGCGCAGATGCTAATTTTGATCTGGAGCGTGATCTCGATTTTGATCAATACAATATTTCCAACGAATTCCACATCAAAGAGTTTAAAACTTATTTAGCCCGAGCCAGATCAATTTTATACCTTGCTGACAACGCGGGAGAAACGGTATTCGATAGAATTCTCATTGAAGCTTTCGATATACCAGTAACCTATGCTGTAAAAAGTTTTCCGATAATCAACGATGCACTTTTCGAAGATGCCAAAGACGCTGGTATTGATCATGTAGCAACAATCATCCGTTCCGGCACAAATTGCCCGGGTACGATTCTCCATACTTGTACAAATGAATTTATCAAAATATTCGAGGATGCAGATCTCATAATATCTAAAGGACAGGGCAATTATGAAGCCTTATCTGATGAAAATCGCCCTATTTTCTTTCTCTTAAAGGTGAAATGCGATCTTATTTCCAGACAAATCAATGCTCCACTAGGTTCCTTAGTATTTAAGGGGATAAACATTAAAAATTAGGCGCAACAGATCTAAAATGTTGCCCTACTCGCTTTGCGATATAGATGGATTGGGGGAGTGATCACGTCTGCTCGAAGAATTGGTAAACCTTGGAAAAGAGCCATGATATGTCACTCGTGCATGGGTATTTCCTCAAAATAAAAAACCGCTCTCCGGATAAGAGAACGGTTTTCGTGACGTAGGTAAATTCTTTGCTATTCGTACGCTAGCGCAGCAACAATTTCCAAGTCGGAAGCTCGCCGTGCTGGGACCAATGCGGCCAGGATACCACAAATTAGGCCGGCGGCGATGGCAGTCAGAATCCCAACGCCGGGGAAATCATAAGGAATCCGCATCCCTGCAAATTCCAGAACACCTGTCATGACAAAGCTCAGCATAATGCCGGCGATCACGCCCAGGGCGATCCCCATCAAGCAGAGCAGCAAACTCTCGGCAATCACCATGCGGCGGATCTGGCGGCGTTTCGCGCCAACCGCGCGCAGCATGCCAATTTCTCGGGTGCGCTCGATGACGTTGATTCCCAGGGCGTTGGCCAGCCCAATCAAGGCCGGGGCGGCCAGCAATGACAGCATAATATTCACCCCGACGGTAGCGCCATCGGCGAGTTGTTTTTGGCTTTCCCATAACTGCTGGCGGGAAATAATGCCGAAACCGGGATACGCCCCCACTGCAGTTTGCAGGTCTTCTTCTAACTGCTCCAGATCTGCGCCATCTTCGTGGTTGATCATCAAGAAGACGTCATTGCGGACGCCGTATTCCCGGGTGAGGGCAGTCTGTTCGAGATAAACCGTGGGGAGTTTCATATTGATGTAATCCAGCCCAATTCCCGTCACTTGTAGAGATACAGGGCCGTGATCTCCATCCAGAGTGATGGTATCGCCGATTTGGGTACCAAACTGCGATGCAAAGCGGCCATTTACAATCGCCGTACTCCCAGACTGCATCTCGGCATAGGCAGACTCATCACCTTCCAAGAAGGATAGTCCTGAAATTCTCTGGAAACTAGGCGGGTCAATGCCGACTAGACGAATTCCAAGGCCATTTTCATCGGTTACATCGATCTGGCGCAGATTGGTTAATTCCTTCACGCCGCGAATGCGCTTGACGGTTTCGGCTAATTCAGGACCAGCGCCAACGGTATCATTGGTAACCACTAATTGGGTCATCATGATATAGTCTGACCGAAAGTTGGCTTCTAAAAATCGCAGGGCGCCCCCATAAGTGGAAGCCAACATGCCACCTAAACCGATCAGGATCGCCAACCCGACCATCAAAGAGGAAGCTGTGATCGAAGCGCGGCGCGGCTGTCGGGATATATTTCCAGCGGCTATGTCGCCCTCCTGTCCAAAGATTAAATTCAGCATCCGGCTGAAAGTTTTCGTAACGGGGCCGATCAGCATCGGGCCAAGTAGCCCGAGTGCGATTAGGAAGAGAATGCTCCCAAGGGCCATCAGGGGGAAAATTCCGCTAAGCAACCCCGCCAGACCCAATACAAAAAGGATAACACCGACGACCATGCGGCTGCGTTTGAGGGCGGCTTCCTGTTCCACAGTTGCTGGGCGCATCGCTTCAAGGGGGGTGATGCTACTGGCTCCGCGTGCGGGAACCAAAACACTGAGCAGCGGTATCCCCAATCCAAAGGCAATAGATACACTGTATGCCGTGACCGTAAATTGAGGATTCCCTAAGGGTCTGCCCATCAAGTTTTCGAAAACCGTTGAAAGCGCAGTCTTAGCACCATAGCCAAAACCAACTCCGAGCAGCATGCCCACCAAGGTGCCAAACACGGCCAGGATCAAACCCTCGGCCAGGATGGCGCGCATGACCGTT
>CAYWIC010000256.1:0-4768 GCA_964458115.1 uncultured Anaerolineales bacterium
ACTAAGGGATTGCGTGTTTTCAAGGTCTGGTCTACAATAAAAGAACATTTGGGCTTTATCCCAAAGTGAATTAAGTAACCAGAAAGTTACCAAGAACCTATTTGGGAGAAACACTATGGATGTGATCCGCGAAACTGCCCGGGATAGGCTTAGCAATCCCCTTGTAGCTGGAATAGTGGGATTGGTATTGGGCATTCTGATGGGATGGTTGATCATCGGTTGGGGGATTTGGCCAGTGACATGGGCAGATGCTTCTCCGGCCGATTTAGAAGCCTCCTGGAAATCAGATTATCTGAACATGATGGTGGACTCCTACGCCACTTTGCCCGACACCGAGGCAGCACTCACTCGTTGGGCTGGACTCGGGCCAGACGCTTCGCAACTGCTTGCTCAACTTTCCGCAAATCCTGGCGAACGAAGTGGTAGAGTTCAAACCTTCCAGCAGGCGATTGGTCAGGTTTCTGGAGAAGTCCCCATGGTCGAGGGTGATATCATGGCTACGCCATTTCCCAGTATTGAACCAGAGCCTACTGGCGGTCTCTCTCGTACGACGTTGATCCTGGTGATGTGTGGGGTAGTGGCTATTCTGGCCGTGGCTGTGACAGCTTACCTGTTCCTCTTCCGTCGCCAACCAACGTTTTCCGATGTGGAATCGCCGGTAGCGCAAGCTCAGGAGTTCACTCGCCAGGCCGAGCCGACAGATTTCACAGCCCGCGACGAAATGCCCCCGATGTCGCAGTTCATGACTACATATATGTTGGGAGATGATCTCTTCGATGACTCCTTCAGCATCGATTCCCCCACAGGTGAGTTCCTCGGTGAGTGCGGGGTTGGGATTTCTGAATCGATTGGTGTTGGCGAGCCCAAGAAGGTCGCAGCATACGAGGTTTGGCTCTTCGATAAGAATGATATCCAGACAGTCACCAAAGTTCTGATGAGCAAACACGCTTACGAAGACGGCACGCTTCGTGACCGACTGCAAACCAAAGGCGAACCCTTCCAGGCGGAACCTGGAGCCGAAATGATCTTAGAGACAGCCACACTGCGATTGGTCGCCCGGGTTGTCGATATGGCGTATGGTAGCGGGCCAACTCCCCCCCAAAGTTATTTCGACCGCCTGACACTTGAACTTGCCATCTGGCAAAAAGCCTAAAAATTCGACCCCCGGCTGAAGATCAACAAGCCGGGGGTTTTATGTTTGGGGATAGCTCGATATATGGGGGTCTTACTCGATTTTTAAAATCTTGATATTCAGCGTGCCGCCTGGGGTTTGAACCTTGACTTCGTCCCCAACTTTTTTGCCTAAAAGAGCCTGTCCGATGGGGGACTCATTGGAGATGCGCCCGTTCCCAGGGTCGGCCTCTTTGCTGCCGACCAAGTGATAGATCTCTTCAGGGAAATCATCCTCTTGGATGGTAATTTTTGCGCCAACGGTGACAGTGTCGAGTTTACGGTTATTCTCTATGATGAGAACCGCCTCCCGCAGAATATACTCGATCTCCTGGATGCGGCCTTCGATGAAGCCCTGTTCTTCTTTAATAGCAACGTATTCGGCATTTTCGGAGAGATCGCCCATTTCTATGGCGCTTTTTAATCGCCTGGCAATTTCCACGCGAACAGGGCCTTTGAGCTTCTCGAGCTCTTTTTGTAATTCTAATTTACCTTCTTTGGTTAGGTATTGTGTACTCATTCTAATTTCTTTCTTACATTTATAAATTTTGAGAAAATCTGACAATTCTCTAGGATTTGCCGGGGTTATCACCCCTAAATCTGGATTATCTCAAGGTGTTTTCCAGAGACCCAATTTGCCACCAAATTATTAAGGTCTCACCGTTGGATCAAATAACTTGCTGTGTTCTTGGATGGCATAGCGGTCTGTCATGCCAGCGATGTAATCGCAGATGGTGCGTTCAGTACCGAAGCTGTCAAGACGTTTGTGGATGTGATCTGGCAGCATAGTCGGTTCGCGTTGGTAAGCCTTGAAAAGGTCGCTGATGACACGCTCGGCTTTATCTTGCATGCGGATCACACGATGATGGCGATAGAGACATGCATATAGGAAATCTTTCAGCTTTCGGTTGCGGCGGTGCATATCTTCGCCAAAATTCGCTACATTGTGATCCAATTTTTGTAATTCCTCGACAGATTTTACACCACTTTCCCGCAGGCGTAGGCTGGTAGCATTGACCATGTCGGCGATTTCCAGCCCGATTAACCGTCGGATTAGTCGGTGGCGATTGAGTTCATCGATTTGGACATTACGTATTCCCACGCTTTCTAGCACAATTTCCCAAAGGGTGATCCCCTCCAGCATTGCAGGTGTGATCATCCCCGAACGCAGACCATCGTCCAGGTCGTGGGCGGTGTACGCCAGTTCGTCAGCGACGTTGGCAATTTGAGCTTCCAGGTGACCGCGTAGGTCTGGGTGGTAATCGGATGCGTCCGAGATATCATACTCGGTTTCATGCTTGACGATGCCCTCACGCGTCTCCCAGGTCAGATTTAGCCCGTTGAATTCGGGATAGCGCTTGGCTAACTCGGTGACGATGCGCAGGGATTGTTTATTGTGGTCGAAGCCACCCTGGTCTTTCATCAGGCGATTCAGTATATTCTCGCCGGAATGTCCAAAGGGCGAATGCCCCAAGTCATGCGCCAGGCAGATCGCTTCGACCAGGTCTTCGTTTGCTCCCAGAGCCCGGGCGATGGTGCGGCCGATCTGAGCGACTTCAAGTGTGTGCGTCAGGCGAGTACGGTAATAATCACCCTCAGAGATAATGAATACTTGCGTTTTATACTCCAGGCGTCGAAAGGCTGTTGTATGCAAGATGCGGTCCCGATCGCGTTGAAAGGCAGTGCGATAGCTGGGTTCATCTTCTGGGAAAGCCCGCCCTTTGGAATTCTTGCTACGGATGCCATAGGGGGCCAGGGCTTGGTTTTCTATTTCTTCAAGTTGTTGCCTAGAGAAAATCATGGAATTCACTCTTGAATCTGGGATTGCAAGCGCCCTAAATTGGTGTGAATCTCTTCGAAAGTATTCTTGGCGCTTTCGTTTTTGTCACGTTCAGCACGAACGAAACGGGTATATGGGGCAATGGTGTTGTTAATATGCTCCAAACTCCGCTCGATCTCTCGCTCGAAATGTTTACGCAGGGCTTCAGTGAGTTGCAAGCGCATCATGGCGATCTTTTCCCGCATCTCTTTTTTGGCAGCTCTTCTCCGGGCGGGGATTATGAACAACCCTAAGGCTGCTACCAGACCCGCAAGCAAAATGCCTGTCACATCAGCAGCCAGGGTTGTGGCAATGGCGGCGACGATGGTGCCCAGACCTACCGCTCCGATTTCCAGAGCTGCAGCTGCCGCAACGGCATTTTGAGCACCTTGGGCGATTTGTTGGGCTTCTTTTGACTTATCATAGGAATCGACCACGCGTTTTGCCTCTCGTCCTATCCCGGCGATCAGACGTTCGCGGTCGTAATGGAAGGTGGCGGAAGCCTTATCGCTCACGATGCGCTTACTGTGTTTCCGGCGACGCTCGGCGATATGTTCAGTGACAGCCTGCCACTGGCGCAAATCGGATTCGACCATCCAGTCGATGAGTTCGTTGACTTTACTATCGATTCGCTGTGGAGTGTCGGCAACAACCTGCGTTTCGAATTCTAATTGAATGCGTTCTTTCTTGATCAGGTCGAAAACCCTCGCCAGGCGCATAGTCTCGTCGAAATATTCTCCACCCCTTTGCTCCATTTCGTGCAACACGTTATCTACATCGGACATGCGAAACTCGAAATCGCGGCGCATATCGTCGCAGTAGATCTCTAATTGTCTGTCCACATCTTCGAGCATATCAAAATCATCTTTGAGCAGAGCCAGACGATCTTGAATCATATCTAAGTGCTTTTCAGCCAGGTGCCGGCCAACCCCCAGGGGGTTGAGAAACTTCAAACGAGTGCGGCTGCCTTCATCGAGTGTATCCTCAATGTACTTTTCTAGCGCTTCAAAACGGCTATCATTCCAATATTGAGGCTCTCCCATTTTTGCCTGGGAGGCCAATAAAGCGCTGATGGGAAATATGTCCGGGGTCATCCCCAAGAGAGCTTGAGCATTTTCGGTGAGGAAACTCTCGATTTGTGTCAGGTCTTCAGAAGTTTGCAAAATATCGATCTTGTTGATGACCAACACAACTTTTTTGCCCCAATCCCGGATCTTCTCTAAGAAGAGCCGCTCGCTCTCCGTAAATGGGCGGTCGGCGGAAGAGATGAACAATACCAGGTCTGAGCGGGGAACGAAATTCGAAGTGATCTCTTCGTGCTCACGGATGACGGCGTTTGTGCCGGGTGTGTCAACGATGCTGATCTCTCTGAGGATGTCCACCGGGGCGGTCAGGATGTGCAGGTGGTCATCCACTATCTGGCGTTCGTCAGCATCACCATACCGTAGGATATTCACCTGGGTAGTAGTAGGTGTGACACCTTCTTTGAGCACTTTCTGCCCCAGGAGGGCGTTGATGAATGCGCTCTTACCAGCATTGAACTCCCCGACGATGACCAGTAGAAAGAAATCATCTAATTGCTGTATCGATTCTTCCAGCGCAGCTTGATCTGCTTCCGGAGAGTCAAAGTTGGCCAATGCCACACGCAATGCCCTGAGGAGATTGCGCTCTTCTTTTAATAAAGCTTCTTGTCGATCGGATAGGATTTGCATATTATTTCCTAATCTTAGTGTGACTCTACTGCAAAAAGGGTGCTAGACCCTCCTCAAAACAGCAAAA
>CAYWIC010000257.1:0-4730 GCA_964458115.1 uncultured Anaerolineales bacterium
AGAAGACCAAAGCCAGGGCAATGAATCCCCACCCCATCAGGAAGTTGTAATTCCAGACCGGATTGTAATTCAAGGCATAGACTGCGCCGGCAAATCCCATCAACATCCCCCCAATGATAGAACACCAATAACGCGTCCTGGCAACGTTGACCCCTGAGACCTCCGCCACGGAGGGGTTCTCCCCTACGGAGCGGATCTGCAATCCCAGGCTAGTTTTCGAGAGCACAAACCAGGTGATGATGACGAGCACCACGCCAATATAGAAGAATGGTGAAACTCCCAAGAATGTCGGGATCCTATCCATACCCAAAGGTCCGGTAAAGGGGTTGCCAATGTAGGTGGTCAACCCGAATCCCATGATCCAGATGCCCATTCCGCTGACAACCTGATCACCACCTAGAGTGACGGAGAAGAATCCATGCAGAAGGCCTAATAACGCGCCGATGGCAATCCCCACCAAAAACCCCAGCAAATAACTGCCTGTGACCTGGGCGGTGATAAACCCTAAGGTTGCGCCAAATAGCATTACTCCTTCCACACCCACATTGATTACGCCCGAGCGTTGGCCAATCAACTCGCCAATGGCTGCAATCGTGAATATCGTCGATGCATCCAGACTTCGAATAAAGAACTCATTCATCTGGAGTCTCCTTCTTTGTGTTCACCAAAACAATCTGATTCCGGTAAAAGAACTGAAACGCGACCAGCGTGATCATGAGCACGCCCAGCAGGGCATAGTCAATCCCAAAGCCTAATTTCATTTTCCCCTGAACAAACCGCCCCCCATTGGTCAGCCCGCCAAAAAGCAACGCAACCGGAATGGAAGCGATAGGGTTTCCTTGAGAGATCAGGCCACAGATAATGCCATAGAAAGCCAGATCACCCTGGAAGTTGTACGAGCGGGCAATTTTGTAGACGCCGGGGACAGCCGCAAAATAATGATACCCAGCCAGGCCGGCAAGAGCCGCGCCTAAAACAAAAGCCAAAACCGATATCTTGACACCACTGATCCCTGCATATTCCGCAGCAGTTGGATTTTGACCGTAGGCTCTGATCTGATAGCCCAGCTTGGTCTTGGCAAACACCCAATACAACAGAAAGGCAAAACCCAGGGCTAAGATCAATGTAAAAGGCACATCTTTGTATAAGGGTGCGTACAAGGATTTAGCCAATTCGAAGCTTTCTCCTCTCCCGCCAGGGTTCATGAAGAGACCGCCATCTTTGATCATGAAAGAGACCAGCCAGAACATGATGAAGTTCAACATCATGGTGACCACAATTTCATTGACGTTGTATTTGCCTTTGAGATACCCGGCGATGGCCCCAACAACGATGGCACCGATGGCCGAAGCCACGACCATCAATGGAATGATCAACTCTCCAGGATATTCAGCAGATTTAGCGCCCTTGACGCCAAAGGCATACAGAACTGCGAAAGCGCTCAACGCGCCGGCATAGAGCTGGCCTGTCATACCGATATTCCACAATCCTGCGCGAATCGGGATGATGAAAGCACAGGTGCAAAGTAACAGGAAGATAAACCTGTTAATGGTTAGCGGCAGGCCAAACTCATTGAAAAAAGCATAATCAAAGATCTCTTTGTAGGCTTCCATTGGGCTGGCATCTGCCTGGATGAAAACAAGGCTGAACAGGAGCAGCGCAAAAACAACTGCCAAGATAGAAATAATTGCCGCCTGCCACCCGGTTAATTTCTCGCGCTTCTTATAGGTCAGTTCGTAACTGCCAATCCTCATGATGCGCCTCCCTCGAGTTCCAACCCTGCCATCATAGCGCCGACATCTTCTCTTTCGGCATGCTCACCGGGGAGGATCCCCATGATCTTCCCTTCATAAACTGGTGCAACCCAATCGCTCATCGATAAAATCTCATCCAGATCTTCAGAGATGAGAATTACTGCCGCATTTTCTTGTTTAGCATCCATAAGTTTATTGCGCACAAATTCTGTTGCACCGACATCCAATCCTTGCGAGGGGAGATCGGCAATCACCAACCTGGGTTTCCGCGAAAGCACTCTGCCGAGTATGACTTTTTGCAAGTTGCCGCCTGAAAGGCTTTTGGCCGTCGTCTCGGGTCCAGGTGTTGCTACACTAAACTCATCTATGACTTCATTCGTCAAATCACGAATTTTCTTGTAATCCAATGTCCATCCCTTCAAATATTCGCGATCGAAGTAGTAATTCATCATCAAGTTTTCGGTTAGGGAGAATTCACCAATCGAACCTACATCGATACGGTCCGCCGGAATGTAGCCGATACCAGCTTTCCACCTCTCCAACGCCGAAACTTGGGTTATATTGCGTCCATCGAGGGTTATCTTTCCGGTCTGCTCTTTACGAAGGCCGGATATCACCTCGACCAATTCTCTCTGACCATTGCCAGAAATCCCTGCTATGCCAAAGATCTCACCTTCGTGGATGGTAAAAGACATATCATCGACCGCAGTCACGCCCTTATCGCTGATGGCCGAGAGATTCTCAACCTTCAGAATAGGCTCGCCACGCTCGACTTTTTTCCGCTCCACTCGGAAGATCACATCACGTCCCACCATTTCTCTGGCCAGAGCTTTCTCAGTTGTATCTGAGGTCTGTATCCGGCTGACGACTTTGCCGCGCCGCAAAACAGTCACCCGGTCGCTTATTGCCAACACAATAGGCAATTTATGGGTGATAAACGGCACAATGGCCAGGTCCTGGCCAGACATGGTCTTGATCGATTCCATCAGTGCTTCTGTCTCGATTGGCGTTAGCGCAGAAGTGGGTTCGTCGAGGATTAGCACTTTCGCCCCACGATAAAGAGCCTTGAGGATCTCCACTAGTTGCTTCTCGCCCTCCGATATCTGCCAGACTTTCGCTCTGAGATCGAGCTTGAAACCATATCTCTCACTGAGTGCCGTGATCTCTTCTTCGGCTCTTTTCAGATTTAGGATCGTGCCCGCCCGGGGGTGCCCGAGGATGATATTTTCGATTACGGTGTGGGCTGGAACCAATTTCCGGTGCTGATGGACCATACCGATCCCCAAATCAATGGCATCCAATGGAGATTTGAAATTGACACTCTCTCCACCTACAATGAGCTGGCCCCCATCTGGCTGGTAAAGTCCAAAGAGGATGTTCATCAAGGTGGTTTTTCCAGCGCCATTCTCGCCAAGGATGGCATGAACTTCACCGGCTTTGATCTCGAAATCGATATTATCGTTGGCAATCACCCCTGGAAATCGCTTGCAAATGCCCTTGGCCTTTAGAACTGTGTCACCGCGTTTTATATTGTCTAAGAGCATGTTACCTACCTATCTCGCTTTTCGAAAAGTATGAGGCTCCCATCTCTGGGTTTTGCCCCAAAGAACGGGAGCCTCATTTTGTTACAAAAGACTTACTGGCATGAACTTAAGAGAAGTATGTAACCTTACTCTAAGACCTCCATGCCATCGAGATCGAAGTTGAACTGGAAGAGCAGCCATTCGGCAGTGGGCTCCGTATCCGCAGCCTTGACCTCAGTTCCAGCATCGGGTACAGGCAAACCTTCCAGGTCCAGACCGGTGCCATTGCTGACAAAGGCATGGGCGGTGAATGGATCCCATTCGCCAGCCATCATCTCGGCTCGGCGCTGTGCAACCAGATCAACAATCTCTTGCGGAACCACAGCCAAAGCGGCGGGACTGATAGCATCAACGCCGACTTTGCCGTCGTTCATGATGTCAACGGTGAGTTCTTCCGTTCCATCAGCCAGGGTCATGGTGGATTCCATACCCAGGTAGAGGACGGTCTCAGGTTGCTCACCCGCCATGACTGCTTTGATGATCTCATTGTAGAGAACTTCCCAGCGGGTGTCGAAGGAGATCGCCACAGTGTCGGTATCGCCCCAGCCGTAGAAGCCGACGATATCCATGTCCTTACCAACGAACCAGATACCCTTTTCAATAGCAACATCCAAGGGTGAACCGGAGTCGGTTTGGTGGGTGATCACATCGACATTGTACTGATCCACCAGGGTAGCAGCGATATCGCGCTCTTCCTGAGGCAAGTACCAGTCACCAGCGTACTTGACATACACGGTGATGTCCTTACCCAGCATCTCGGCAGCATCCTGTACACCCAAGTAGAAGCCCGCCGTGCGGCGGATCACCTGGACAGAGGGGAAGGCAGAGACAACACCAATTGCGCCAGTTTCTGTAAGGGCACCGGCGACCAGACCTTCAAGGTAGAGAGCCTGATATTGGCGGGGGAAGACACGCAGGAAGTTGTCTTTCGTAGTGGGATCGCTGGCGATAATGGAGACAAAGTAAACTTCAGGATACTTGTCTGCGATTTCCGCCAAGGGCATACCCATGAATTCGGCATTACCAACCACGATGTCGGCACCATCATCAGCGATCATTTCTTCAGCGAAGGGAACGCTGACATCAGGCATGACTTCCTCACGGTAAACGTAGGTCACGTTATCGTATTTTTCAGCAAGTCGCTCACCGGCACGGTTATGTGCGCCAGACCAAGTAGTGCCTTCAATGATGCTGAAGTGCTCGATAGCCAGGGTCAGATCTTTGGCTTCCATTGCCTCTTCTTCAGCAGGCATTTCATCACCCATGGCAGGCAGGGTTGCGACTTCACCAGAGACAATCTGGGGAACCAGAGCTTCGATCTCAGCCTGGAGTTCTGCAGGAACTTCCACGCTGCCGTAGCCCAGACCTACACCACCGTTATCCAGGGTGCCCA
>CAYWIC010000258.1:0-4687 GCA_964458115.1 uncultured Anaerolineales bacterium
TACCGCCTATATGCCTCGGTCGGCTTACATAACCCTTATGGTGCAATTTAAGAGCAACATCATATTTGCTTGACGAAAAGAAGAAATCTGCTATGCTGTAATATGAACAATGTCCTATATATTGCACAAACGATGCGGGATATCCGAATTTGGGAGCTCATGGTGCAAAGGGCGTCATTATCGAGGGGTGGGCGTGCAACCCGAAGTACAAAGAATTAATATGATTGAAAATTAGAAATCGTTCGAGATCGTAAGGAGGTGCACATGTCAATAATTGGCTATCCACTGGGAATCTTGATCGGCGTTATAACGGGGTATGTATTTATGTTGTATTTTCAGACTGTGAACGCAAGTAAAAAATTTAAGTACTCAACAATTCTGAAAATTAGCACCCAATTACTAGCATTGCCAACTTTCTGGTTTGGAGGTCCTTGGATTACATCGCAGTTTCTTCAATCGGTGAACTTCGCGGAATCATTGCCTGGATATCTAATCTCACTTACGATAACATTTATTTTGCTAGTAGCATGGCCGCTTAGTCGGTTTGTGATATTTGTGGGGAACGAGGTCGGAACAGCCCAAAGGAGGAAGAAATGATAAACCCTCTGATTAATTCCATTGTAGTAGGAGGATTTGGTTTCTTAATTGGCATAGTTCTACAAATTGCGATGAGAGTAATGCCAGAAAGAATGAAAACGTCATCCTCGATCAACTTTGAAAAGGGATTGCGTGGGTTTATCGATAGCGCAATGAGTAGCGCAGAAAGAAGCCGGGAAATGGTGCAAAGTGAAGGGCAAGGAATAAAGGGAGCCATGCTTGCTTTTTATGGCCTCATCGGTGTCTTAATTCTTGTTCTTCTCTATAGCCCCTTGCTGATGAATTGGCCTGCTTTTCTCCTTTCACTCTTGGGTGGCTTCTTGTTATTCGAGATCTTATTCAAGGGTGCAATCACTGGAAAAATAGTATCTCCTTCAAGTTCAGCAAGCAATTCATCGGAGGAGATCATTGACAATAAAACATAATTGCTGCAACAAGAAGGAAATCGCTCGATTTGGAAAATATGGACCAATAAGCATTATAGAATTCCGATGGTGATCCGTTCTGCACGCCCAACCGTTCGGCTGAGACATTCCTCCCGCTTACGACGAAGCCGCGTTGGGTGTCAGAATGCTCAAATTCGCCCAACTTGGTTGGGCTAGCTACCCCAAGAGCGTGAGTCCTGAATATTATTGATATCGGGTTGAGGAAATCAGATTCTCGCATAAGTTATTCACAAAGGAGGCAGGACATGTTAGGAGAACTTCAAAAGAAGAAATTTCGACATATGTTCAACGTTTACGATGTTGATGGGAATGGGGTAATCACCTGGGATGATTTCATTTTGTATGTGGAAAATTTGGCCGCGATCTATGATTGGACGGAAGAATCTCCCGAATACAAAGGCTTCCGTGAGCTTGAGATGCAGGAATGGGAAGAAATGTGCAAAGGGGCGGATAAGAATCAGGATGAACAAATCAGCTTGGATGAGTATCTCCACTATACGGAGGATCGTGTAAGTCGTGTGGGAGCGCACGATCGGGAAGCAGAGTTATGGTTCCAAACACTTGATCAAGATGGGAATGGCCAGGTGACGGTCGAGGAATACAAGATCGTGCTCAAGGCGTATGGTCTCGTAGGTGTGGATGCTGAGAAATACTTCCGCATGTTCGATGCGAATGGGGATGGACACTTATCCAAGAAAGAAGTCCGCGACCTGAATCGCCAGTTTTGGAAGAGTAATGAACTCGATGATCCTGGCAATTTCATTCTAGGACCATTCTAGGCGTTGCGCACACATGTTGGGGTTGGGTTGAAAAATTCTACCCAATGTGTGTGCTTGACTCCTCTAGTACGCGATGGAGATTAATCTCCGACACTCCTGAGTCGGGACGGGCGATGGTCGCAAGGGACTGCTCCTTCGTCCAGGCAGCGTGAAAATGGCGAAGTTTGGCTATAATGCAAGGGTGAAAACCAGTCAGTATTTGCTGGAGCCTATAGCCCCAAATCCAATTGCCTGGGAAAGGCATTCATAGCTGCATTGGGCACCTGAACGCAAAACTTATCGAAAATTTTGTGTACGATGATAGAAAACTCTAACGATCCAACACAAGCCCAATTATTTCACCCTCGCACTCGTGCACTCATCATTATCGCTCCGATCCTGCTGGTCGTTCTCTACGCGTGTTTTATTGCCATTCCATCGACGAGAGATTTGAGCCTTCAGATGCTGAAAGAAAATCACCCCATAGAGCAAATGACCACCATAGTGTTCATTGTTGGAGGAGTGGTTGGACTGCTGTTGGCCAGAGAAATGTGGCAACGCGGCGAAGAGCGCAATATATATATTTTCTACGCGCTTTTCTCTCTGGGACTCCTTTTTATTGCGATGGAAGAGGCCGCTTGGGGTCAATGGGTTTTTGGTTTCGAAACGCCAGAGTTGTGGCGCATGATCAATCGGCAAGGTGATATGACGATTCACAATATTGCTGGCCTGAATGGTCATTCAGAATTGTTACGCCTGACTTTTGGTATTTGCGGCCTGGTCGGGATTTACGTATCAAAATTCCCTGCAATGCAAAAAATTCAAGTCCCTACACTTCTCTTGCCCTGGTTCCTGGTCATTATTGTCCATGCACTCGTGGATGTCTATAATGATATATATCCGATCCAAGACGAGTTTGATTATTACATCACCAAAACGTCAGAACTACTCGAACTGATTATCGCATTGAGCGCCTTGCTATTTTTGTCCATAAACTTCCAAATGTATAAAATGCTAGAACCAAGGAGAGAATCGTGAAACCACAACATGCGCGTCTCTTGCTCATCGATGGGGTCGTCAATGTTGCCTTAGGAGTGCTGCTCCTACTAGTTCCTTTTGGATTGGCAGAAATTCTCGGGGTGCCAAGATCAAATCATGACTTCTACCCCATGATCCTTGGGGGTGTGATCTTGGGGATTGGTATCGCGTTGCTGATCGAACGGTATGGGTCTACGCGGGGTATTCGAGGATTAGGATTGGGCGGAGCCATTGCGATCAATTTGTGTGCGGCAACTGTATTGCTGCTCTGGCTCGTTTCTGGCACGCTAGCTCTCCCGCTCCGAGGTCAGATTTTCCTGTGGGTAATCGTGATCGTTGTCTATGGGATTGGCATCGCTGAGATCGCAGCCAAATCTTGGACCTATGAATAGGCCAAATCGGACAAGATACTGATCCCAGCGGCTTTGGCTTCAGAGTTTAACGCTTATTGCTCTCCAACACCACCGGTGTGTCTATCCATTTTGCATAGGCTGGAACCAGCCTGGATGAAGGATTTGGTGATATCCAGGTTGAAGTAGTATGGCACCGCGTTAAGGGTGACATCCACACCTTTTAGCGCAGGCACCCAAACCTTCTGGTCGCTGACGTCGAGTTGCGCCCCAACGGAGACATCCCTTAGAGAAGCTGATTGACTCGCTGGGCGAATTTCTAGGTAATATTTCCTTTGATGTGGGCCAGAATGATCTGCTTTGCATCCCCAAATTTACCCAGATCGTAGGTGATGGCAGTACCTTGGCGTCCCGCGCCTAGTACAGCATAGTTGAATTGAGTAGGTCTCCTTGTTTGGGGTGACCTAAAAGTGTTAGGGATTTGCTTGAGTTCATATTGTGATATTTACTTTCATACTATGAGTAATTGTACTTGCCCACTCTAGCATGTCAAAAGATTGAAAGTACAAAATGCACCTATTATTAGAAAATTTACTATGATTTAATGTTTGAAAACTATCCATTGGAGGATCACTATGCAACGTAAACTTCTTTTCATTTTGTTGGTAGCAATCGCTCTATGGCTGGGTGCATGTGCCCCAGCCGCAACGCCTACGGCTGTACCTACTGAGCCGCCTTCGGCGACGGCAACTGCAACTGATACCGCCACTCCCGAACCCACGGCAACAGATACACCGGAACCAACGCCAACACCATTGGTTTCGGAAGATGGCGGTCAGCCAGCGATTCTGACCATGTCGAATGGTTCAGATCGAAATATCATTATTTCCTGGATGACCTTCGAGGGGATTGAAGAACACATCAAAAGATTACTGCCAGGGCAGTCCTATGAACAGCCGACATCTGTAGGGCACGCGTGGCGGGTGCGAGATGAAGCCAGCAATGAGATTGTCAAAAATATCATCATCAAAAGCAGGCAGCCAAATGAAGTCATTCTAATCCCCAATGAAGCTGCATTGGGACCCACTCTCGAACCTACGATAACGCAAACACCCAGCATTGTAGAAGGAAGAGATGGGTGTGTTGTTTCTGATGTACCAGGTCATTTAGGATTAGCTGCTTTCTTCACAAAGTATTGTGATGCTGAGGGTATCGCAATTGTTAGCTCTGATGAGGTATCTGAAGTTGCTTTACAGCAAGCCTGGAATAACGTACTAAACATGTTAGCTCCGAGACCAGATGTTCATGAAGTAATGGTTAATAAGAGAGTAAAGTTTGCCGTATTCAGCGTAAATGATGATGTTTCAAGCTTGCCATATTTTGGTGATGTTGATCCAGCAGAAGCCTTTGCGGTTGCGAGCCCGAGTTTAAATTACCCAATTGCTACCAAGACTCTACTGCAGTAACTCAGGCAAAACAGAAGCGTTGAGCAACAAAA
>CAYWIC010000259.1:0-4630 GCA_964458115.1 uncultured Anaerolineales bacterium
CATCTATGAATACTATCTGGAATTTGGATTGACGCGCTTTGTGGCGGTTTTCTATGGCAACGATGCCTCCCGATTTGGGCCGATCCGGTCTGGACGCATCTTCGACGAACATCTGATGAATATGTACAACGCCATCTTTGTATTCAACAGCGCAGACAAACGCACATTCGATTATTACGAGGAAAAAGAACTCAATACGGGGTATTTCATCATCGAACAGTGCCCCCCTTTGTGCCGGGATGACAGCATGGCAACCTACAACAACCTGTTTGGCAACACCAGTCAGACCCACCAACTGATCCGAAATCGCGGGTTCGATGACAGCCGTCAGGACCTTTCAGGGAATTTCTTCTCGGGCGCCAGCGGACGGGACTATTTCGAAGCGGATGATGTTTACGTGAATTATTCCTACGCCAACTACGCCCACTGGCAGTATGACCCGAACCTCGAGCAGTACATCCGTTTTCAAGGGAATGTTGACAACCACGACGGTCTAAGCGGACAATACACCGTACACTTGGATGCCCACACTGGACAACCCCTCACCGCTGCCAATTTGATCATTCTGATGGTGACTCACGATTTTTATCATAAATCGACCGACACGGAGGTATTTAGCATCGATCTCACCGGCAGTGGTGATGCCTATGTCTTCCGTGATAATCGCATTTACCGTGCCCGTTGGCATCGCTACGATCTCAACAAACCCTTGGCAATCCTCGCTTCCGATGGGAGGAGTTTTCCTTTGAAACCAGGTCTCACTTTTTTCCAGGTGATCAACCGCACTTCCGAGGTCATTCAACTTGACCAGACCTGGGTTTTCGATTTTGCCCGCCCACCTGACCCAGATCAATAAGGTTTCTGGGGTTTATGAAAAAAAATATCCCAAAATTGTTGATATTGCTGGTATTTGTGCTTGGAGCCTGTGCCCAAGCTGAACCCGCATCCCCAACGGGGACCCCAGACCTCCTCGAAGAGGATACTGCCACCCAAACAGAGGACCCATCCCCCTCAGCAGGCCAATTGCTTGCTAGTGCGATCCCCACCGAACATGCTGAGGCAACTGAGACCGCAAGCAACACGGTGACAGACACTCCAAGCGCCGTAGACGATTACCCCCCAGAGGGATATGGACCCACTGGATTTCCCGAAGGCATAAACCCACTCACTGGTTTACCCGCAGATTCTCCCAATTTGTTAGAGCGGCGACCTGTGGCTATCAAAATCTCAAACGGGCCGCGTGGCATCCGCCCGCAATGGGGTCTTTCTCAGGCTGACCACGTCTTCGAATATTATCAGGAAGCTGAACGTACGCGCTTCAACGCCATTTTTTATGGGAATGACGCTTCGACTGCCGGACCAATCCGGTCAGCGCGCTTCGTGGATGAACACATCATCCGTATGTATAAATCCTTCTTCGCCTTCGCCAGCGCAGATGAACGGGTGCTGGATCGCCTATATGGCACGGAAATGAGCGAGCGGTTTGCCAGCATCTCTGATGCCCCCTGCCCCCCTACAACAACCTTCCCCCTCTGTCGCACGGAACCTGTGGGCAAAAACCACCTAATGACGGATACGGTTGTGCTGCGCGAACATTTTGCCCAGGGGGGTATAGACAGCACTCGCCAACCCTTAGATGGATTTTTATTCCAGGCGTCCCCACCCAAAGCTGCATCATCACCTGGAGAAAGCGTCACCCTGCGATATAGCAAAAGCTTCTACCATCGCTGGGAGTACGACCCTGAAAATAGAAATTATATTCGCTATCAGGATGCAGTAATCGATCACGCTGGGGGCAGTGGCGAAGAATTCACCCTCTTGATCGATAGACTTACTGGAAAGCCGCTTCGCGCCGACAATGTAGTGATCATAATCGCAGAATATATTCCTTTCCTGGTGAATCCAGAGATCTGGGAGATCAACTTGCTTGATCGCGGAATTGCCTTTCTTTTCAGAGATGGAAATGCGTATCAAATCTCCTGGTCCAGGGATAGCGACGAAGAATTGATTGCCCTTACCGCCCAGGATAGCAGTGTGGTGCCTCTTCGTCCTGGCACAACCTGGTTCCAGATTATCGGCAATTCTTCGCTGCTGACAACGGATGGCGCGAATTGGCGCTTCGAACATCAAATGCCCTGACCAAAGGAATCCTTCAAACCAATGAAAGCATCAAAGCGCGATAACACTCCCATCGTCCTGGCAATTGTAGCCCTAGCCCTGGCGCTGCTCGCCTGGCGAAAAGACGGTCCCGGGCTCGCTTTCGACGGCCTTCGGAGCGGGGGCGCGTTACTTGTGCGGGTATTCCCACTGCTGATTGCCGCATTTTTGACTGCCGGGCTGATCCAGGCGTTAGTGACCAGAGAAACCGTTACCCGTTGGTTAGGCTCCGAGTCCGGCTGGCGAGGCATCGCATTAGCCTGTTTGGGCGGCGCGCTGATCCCTGGGGGACCTTATGTCTACTACCCTATTGCGGCTGCCCTGTTCCAAACTGGGGCCGGTCTGGGGGTGTTAGTAGCCTTCATCTCCGCAAAGAATTTATGGTCGTTTTCCCGCATTCCTGTCGAGGTCGCTCTATTGGGTCCCCAACTGACGTTCATTCGGTTCATTGTTACGCTTGTAATCCCTCCGCTGTTGGGGTTTGTGGCTGAGTATCTGTTTGGTTCTAGGATCGAAAATATCCGCAACGCCGTCGCGGATGTCCAAACAAAATCCGACGCGCCCGATCTCTTGGAGAAATACGAATGAATACCGCCATAATCTCCATGTGGATCATTGCCGGGGCACTACTGATCTATGCCTGGAAACGAGGCGATGCCAGTCTACAAAAAGGTGTCAAACTCGCATGGAGTACTGCGCGGCGAAATGTATCCTTATTGGTGGTGGCCTTTATAATCGTAGGGTATGTGAATGTCCTCTCCCCTACCCAACTCGTACAGCAATGGATTGGGCCGGACTCGGGTTGGAAAGGGTTGTTCCTAGCTGAGGTCATTGGGATGTTACTGCCCGGCGGGCCTTATGTTGTATTCCCCCTCATCGCCGTTCTATACAGTGCCGGCGCTGGCCTGGGTCCGGCAGTCACCCTGATCACCAGTTGGGCAACCCAGGCATTACTGTCCATCACCTTCGAACTGCCCTTTATGGGCTGGCGTTTCTCCGCCATCCGCTGGGGGCTAGGTCTCGTTGTCCCAGTCCTGGCAGGGGCAGCAGCACATTTGCTGTTCAGTTAGGTCAACTACGAACTCCCCATTTGATCTCCCCCAATCTCTCCATGCTCAGATAATCCGTCAAATCCAGTTGGATTGGCGTAATTGATACATAACCTGCTTTCAGCACGCCGTAATCCGTGCCATCTTCACGCACACCCGTTGGTGAATCGCCTCCGATCCAATAATATGCTTTACCCCGGGGGTCAACTCGGCGATCTAAGCGATCGCGATAAAGACGCATTCCCTGCCGAGTTACCCGCAACCCTTTGATTTCGTCTTTCGGAAGGTAAGGCACATTGACATTGATGATTGTTTTTTCTGGGAAACCAATCCGCATCAGGTCTTCCACAATCAAATGTGCAAAATAGGCCGAGGCACTATAATCCAATACCCCCAAGTGGTTATCTGGAGAATCTAACGAAACGGCCACACCCGGTATCCCACTGATGACAGCCTCCATGGCTGCGGTGACCGTTCCCGAATAGGTGAGATCGTGTCCAATATTCGCGTTGGGGTTGATCCCCGAAACGACCACATCGATCGTTTTTTCTACGAGTCCCAATTGAGCAAGTGCCACACAATCCGATGGCGCGCCGTCGCTGGCCAAGGCAGTTATTCCCGGTTCCAAGTACACTTCCTTAACCCTTAATGGGCGGTGCATGGTCTTGACATGTCCAGAAGCCGACCAGTTTCGATCAGGTGCCAGTATCGTAACATCTCCAATATTTTGCATTTCTCTCGCCAGCGCAAGCAAGCCAGGGGCGTTTATGCCATCATCATTGGTAACCAAAATATGCGTCATTTTTTATCCTTTAGTCCATCGAATCTTTGGAACTGAGGTTTCATCAACCACCTATTACAAGAAATTATAGCGACCAAGAGCGAGTGGGTCTCTGGGAAACGCCGTGGGACTTTCCAGATGTAGGGGTATCTGGGGGATCACCCCGGCAGTTCCTAGAGAACCGAGCGAGTATTATAACTGAGTAAGCCATAGAATGGTAAAATGCATCCAGGTGACAGTCACTATTCTGGTGACTGTCACCTAGTATGTAGGTAAAAAATTATGCAAAAACTATTTCGTATCAACGTTGCTGAATATCCAAGGCAATTCTGGCTGTTGTTCTGGGGCATGCTGATCAGCTTTGCCGGCGTGAGTATGATCTGGCCATACCTGATGATCTACGTCAGCGCGCGCCTGAACCTTCCCATGACGGCCACGGCCAGTTTGATGACCGTCAACGCCACAGCAGGGTTGCTGGCGACCTTCATCGCGGGTCCGATCACTGATCGCACGGGGCGCAAAGGAACAATGGTCGTCGGGTTGATGATCACGGGGATTTCTTATTTGGCTATGATCTTTGCGAATTCACTGATGACTCTACTGCAAAAAGGGTGCTAGACCCTCCTCAAAACAGCAAAAGTTT
>CAYWIC010000260.1:0-4607 GCA_964458115.1 uncultured Anaerolineales bacterium
TTGTTGCTCAACGCTTCTGTTTTGCCTGAGTTACTGCAGTAGAGTCATATGTTGATAAACTTCTGATTGTCATGCTGATCGTAGCGAAGGATCTCCGCAAAGACTCTTCGGTCGCAAAAACCGCTCCCTCAGAGTGACAAGCTGAATCAACTTATATGAACATCAATAGTACACGGATGGACACGGATTCTACGGAATAAGAATAAAAATCCTGAGAATCCGAGTAACTTGTACTGAGTTTATCGAAGTATCTGTGTCCCATTTCTATTTTCCCTTTGTGGTTTTTCGTGTCCTTGGTGGTTAAAATGACGGAACTGGCAAAATACTACGATCTCTTGATCCTCTGCGCCCGTTCGCAGGGAAACCCGGCTCACGATGACCTCCTCAGGGGTGCCGCTGAAACGCTACCCAGCTGGGATGCTCTCCCCAATTTGGCCGAGGTCCATGGTCTGGCGCCTCTGGTCTACAATCATCTGATAGCTGCGAACATCGCCACCCCGGAATCCGTCGAACGAGAATTAAAAGCCCGCTATATGCAGCACAACCATGCTAACCGCGTCCGGGCGTGGGCGCTGGCCGAAATCCTGGATGCTTTTGAGAAAGAAGGTATCGATCTCTTGGTGCTGAAGGGCATGGCGATGGCGCATGTGGTCTATCCCCATCTGCGTTTGCGGCCAATGAGCGATATCGACCTGTTGGTCAGCGCATCCGATGTTGGTAGAGGTCAGGACCTGCTGGCTGGATTAGGATTTCGAGACGATATTGCGGCAGGCGTGCCATCCCCCCATCACATGCCTATCGCTCATCGTCATTTTGAAGGGGTGAATATATGTGTAGAGCTGCATCACAATCTCAATCGTAGGCTGACTCCCGCTACCTGTTTCGAAGCCCTGCGTCCATACGCGTTACCATTTTGCATGAACGGCACGCAGAGCGTCGCCTACACGCTAAGCTATGCAGACTTGTTAGCCCACACGTATTATCATTTAGTGGACGCACCTTTCCAATCCTTCCGTCTGATCTGGATTGCAGACATGATCAGCCTGGTTGAACGCTATTCAGATCAGATCAACTGGGATCACGTCCAGCCCCGCGTTTACAATGCCCTGGCCGTGCTCTACTGGCTGACTCAATTTAGGGGACTGCCGGGGATCGAGGCAATGAAATCTTTAACTTTGTCTTCACCCTCCCGCAAAGTCGCCCAACTGCGCGGATGGCCTTTCTCGGTAATTCCGGCCCAAAACGAATCTGAATACCGGAAAAATATCCCCAAAGCTTTTCAACCTTCATCATGGTGGCTGCGCATGTACTACGGCCTTCCCCTCAACCATCTGTTGGGGATCAGGGCTTGGCATACGTTGCGTTTATTTTGGTGGGTGATCCGCTTCCGAAGGCCCGCGCATATCCTGGGGAGGATGAGAAAATATCTCACATAGCTCTTGACAGCCCTCATGCTATGCACTACGATATTTGTGCTTTTGAGGATCGATCTAGTCTTTGTAGAGGAGTATGAGATGAGAACCAAACGAGTCTTCCGAGGGATTATCTTCCTGGTAACGCTGGCTTCGATTTTGATCGCAGCTGCCTTGCCTCAGGATGTCGCCTTTGCACAAGATGTCGTTCGCTTGACGATCAAGAACCATAGCGACAGAGATATCTGGTTGAAATTAGAGGGTCCGGCATTCTATAATTTACATGTACCTGCAGGGGAAACAAGAATCTATACGCCGAACAAGGGCGATTATGAGTATACCTACTACGCTTGCGGCACCTGGGTTAAAGGCGATCTGGACCTGGATTACCAAAAGCTTATCGAAATTCCCAATTGTGGCTTTTTATTGGGAGGTTCCACCCTTGGTCATCCACATTATTTGGACGCCGGTGACGCTATCATGAAACTGGTCAATGTCACCTTCGAGAATGATACCGGCGCTTACATGCTTGCTATCCTTAATGGTCCCAGTGTTTTTGTGTTTTCTTTCCAACCTGGGCAAGATAGAGAGGTCACCATCCCCAAGGGAGATTACAGTCTGACAGTGTATGGCTGTGGCGGGCATTTTAACACCACGTTCTTCGCCAACTATTACAACGTGAAAGAATTTACTTGCCCCTGATAGCATTAGCAACCAAATTTATAATAAAGCTCCCCAAACTATTCGAGTTTGGGGAGTTTTGAATCATTTATCTCATTGCTCGCGAGCGAAAAAAGGCTTTCCCTAGAAATTGGCAGTGAGGGCTTCGCCCGCCTCTTTCCAGGTAGATTCCACAATTGATTGACCTAATCTCACTGGCCTAAAAAATCGATGGTATAGGGTGCTTTCACACGTGTAAAGCGGGTCGTGCCGACAATGACCAATGTGACAGATTTGCCTTCTTCGGGAATATCAAGGGGGATATTGGCAATATTGTTAACCCCGATGGGAATGTAATCGACGGTCGTGTTATCACCCTCGGTGGTGATCAGCGCCAGCTCATAGGTCTGCGGCAGGACATTTTTGATGCGCGCCCAGCCATTGGATTTCCAGCCACCATCATCAAACTCGAAGTCGCTGAAATACCTAATCTCAGGGATTTCGACATCATCGATCAGCATTCCATCATGGTGAAGCGCCAGATCGGTGATGTACTCGAAGCGTAGTTGGACTTTGCCTCCAGCGAATTGGGAGATATCGACACTCTCCTGCACCCAGGCCGAACTGCGCGTTTTTCCAGTATACCCCCAGCCGTAATTGCTTCCATTTGGGTTGCTGTCTGTCATCAATGGCGTTGTCAGCAGTTCCCAGTTTTCGCCATCCACAGAGGCCACCAAGTATAGATAATCGAAGTCTTTTTCGATGTCATACCAGGTCCAATAGGTGAAGGTGAGTGGTCCTTCGATCCCTGTGAAGTCAAATTCCTTGGTCAAAGTGATATCTGATGAGTCACCCTGGTTGGACCAAAAGGCATACTCGCCTGAATAAGGGTCTCCAGGCACCAATTTGCTTTCCACTGCACCCTGGAATTGCAGCGTATATTGCCCTGGGCAGAGTACACGGATGTAATCGGCTCCATATTGGTGGATATCGTACTCTTGCGGGCCAGCTTCACAGTTTCGGATGACTTCCGTCTGTTTAGTTTTAAAAGGGTCTTTATAGGTGTAGTAATCGAAGCGCCCATCTCCCACGTTTTCATCGCGGATGAAATTGGCGATAGCCCAATCTAAGACCAGGTCATCAGCGGTCAGATGTTCTTCAGTTAGCGGATCCGTGGCATTCAATTCGTTCAAAACGATATCGATGCCTGTCAACCCATTCTCTGTGTGGGCTGCCAGCGCCTGGGTAGCTTCTTCCCCAAACCGATCCAGGAAATAGGCGAAGAACAGGAATGCATTGCCATAATGTTTCGAGTTTTCATCTGGATCACTTGTCCAGGTATTTAACTGTGTGTCTGGACTGGAAGCATAGTCCTGAACTGCGCCCCCAATGGTGAAGCCATTCAGTAATTGGGCCACTTCAGCAAAGCCCTCATTGACCCAAACATTCTCATTGCGGTCCTGATACCAGTGGATCATGTGTTGGAATTCATGCGCCAAAGTGCTGAGCGTGAATTCGTCAGAAAGTTCCAAATTATCGATATTGAGCACGAACATTTCATGGGCGTTGGAGAACTCATGTGCAAGGGGATGCATCTCATCAGCGGAGGAGAAGTATCCCGCAGTGAAGACACCGACCCGCCGCGCAAAGACGATATAGATGTGCTCATCATTATCGATACCGGGAGACCATTCGCTGCCAAAAAAGCGCCGTGTTGTTGGATAGATCTTGCTCTCGAATTCCTTGGCTAACGCTTCTAGTTCAGCGGGCTTGAACTCGGCGGTATCATCGATCCAAAAATAAGCGTGCTTGGTGATATATTGCAAGGTGACCTCGATCTGGACGTGTTCATCGGTATAGTCTGTTACCCAGAACGTGTCCTGCGCGCCCACTTGCAGAGGGTCTTCAGGGGCCTCGATGGGCCACAGATCACCGACTCCTTTCAGACGTTGAGCTAATTCGTCGGGATTATTGATCGGCACCTCGATGCTTGATAGCTTGTCCAGGGTTTCGGAATCGACGAAAATGGGCGTAACTGTGGGAGTGGGTTCTGGTATCGGGGTTTCGGTTGCCGGTGGCAGGTCTGTCGGGCTCTCGATGGACTGTGGGGTTGCTTCAGAGATGTCTTCAGGTTGCGCGCAGGCTGCCATCACAATGACCAATAAAAGGGCAAACATTATGGATGTTTTGCGTTTCATCGCTTCTCCTTCGAACATAGATTTTTCCCAAAAAGAATGCGGTCAGGGGGCCACGACCCTGACCGCACCCTTTTATGGGGAGCTTACTTGCTCGCTGAATTGTACCTTAACCTAAAACGCCAAAGGTTATACCTTGGCGTTTTGCAGTCGGGATGGTGGGATTCGAACCCACGACCTCGCCGACCCGAACGGCGCGCGCTGGCCGGGCTGCGCCACATCCCGAGAATGCGGCGTGATTATAACGTACCCATTTTGCTTTGGCAAGGTAGATGCAAGGGGGTGGCATGGCTTTCTCAAAGTCGCGAATTGTTCGTGATCAACAAGGAAAATGCTTGAT
>CAYWIC010000261.1:0-4579 GCA_964458115.1 uncultured Anaerolineales bacterium
CATTGTGCCGCTACGTCAATGTATCATAGTGTCCCGCCTTACGTGGATAGCCGGCTGACAAAAGTACACACACCAAAGACAGATCTCTCCCCCCAACCTGTTTCAGACTGAAGTTATTGAATTTTCTCACACTGACGCACAAAATGACTCACGCTAAAAGGCATTATGTAGCCTGTGTCATTTTTAGTTATTCTCCCCTTTGGGCTACGACGACAATATGCCAGGTATCGTCTGTGATGTTCTCATCATCCTGAGGACCGGCAAACCATTTCAGGGCTTCAAAGCCATTAGCAACCAACCAGTGATTCATCTCTTGAAGCAAAAAGTAACGGTTGGATTGCGTTTCCTGAAGATAATCATACGTACTATCGGATTTGAGCTCGTAGATTGAATATGTAACATGCGCCAATTGATGAGGAATATCTAATTCTGTTTCTGAGATTCGCAATACCTCTCCATTCGGTAGCTTCCAGCGGCGCACGCGCTGTGGTTCGTAGCTTCGTAACATTGCCGGCGCGTGCCAGAACTCAAAAACAAAAATGCCTCCAGCGCGCAAGTGCCGGTGAACACCTTGCAAGACTTGCTCGATGCCTTGATTCGTCTGTACGTAGCCAATCGAGTCGAACATGCAAACCACTGCGTCGAAAGGTTTCTCAGACAACTCCAGGGCACGCATATCTCCTTGCCGAAATTCTACTTGCGACCCTCTTTGAGTAGCCTTGGCGATGGCGCGATCGATCATATCCTGGGAATAATCAAGGGCAATGATCTGATAACCAAATTTTTCGAACTGAAAAGCGTGATTCCCCGTGCCACAGGCCAATTCGAGCATCCGCCGTTTTCTTCCCTGGCCATAATTGATTAGGCAGCGATGAACGAATTCAGCTTCCGCAGCGTATGGTTTCTCTGCGTAAAACAGATCGTAGAGCTCCGCGTGACGTCCCAGGTAATATCCCATAGACAATGAAATTTAGGTCTCCGGGGTATTCAACCGAGAGTATTACGAAAATTGGGGGCATGTGGCAAGCCAAGAACGCCACATGCCCCCAATTTTCGTGTTCGTCACGGTAAATCCCAATGACCCAATAATTTTGATATGTTCTGTGTGCAGTTGATTCCTGCGCAAAAGATTATTTGCTACTCGGTAATATCCTCGTCGAGTAAGCCATCATAGAAAATCGTATATTCTGGGCTTAACAGCAAGATTCCATTGCCATTCGGGGATACACTGAATAAACCTGAAACAGGCTGGTAATCCAGATAATAATTGAATGAGTAATTCCCAGCAACTAACGATACTGGATTAATCCCTGGGCTGATTTCCATCAAATCGCTCATTGGGCCAATCACCTCAAGAATGATTGGGAATGAAGCGTGGTTGATGATGTTGAAGTTCACTACATTTCCTGCACCAAATTCGAATTCAGGGCTATCGAAGTATTCACAGGAACGCATCAACAAATCGGTAATTCCCGCGGGATGGATATCGATGACACCATTGAAGTCACGTAATGGGTCGCAGGCATCATACTTAAAAATGGTCTCGCCAGATGTCACATTAATTCGGTTGAGACCCGGTTCGATTGTATAAGTTTCTGTATCCGCACCCGACAATTCCAGCGAAATTGTTTCACCGGTATGGTTTCTAACCTCCATCACAGTGGATTGACGATCACACGGTTCAAGCACTAATTGATAGTCTTCATCCAGGTTAATTTTTATATCCGATGGAGTATCTACGTCCGGATTATCATTATTGCAAGACCAATAAAATATCCAGTACTCTCCTTCATCCAGGGTTATATCATCGGAGCCACCGGCTGGTACGGTAAAGCCTCTTTCTAAATTGGAGTGTGGGTATGGATCGTGACTCCTCTTTGCCTCCACATAAACGTCTTTATGGGTGTTATTCACAAAACTGAAGGTATGATCGTCAGCAGCATTTACAATTGAAGCGACACTGATAGCAACCATTAGGGCCACCAAAGCCGCAAGTAGATATTTATTTTGCCCTTTCATGGTTCTCTCCTTTCAAATTTAATAGTGTTCTTATCAAATACGTCGCCGAAAATTATACCAACAAACATATGATTGGCATACTACCAGGGATTTGCCCTGTTACCCGAAATAACACTGTGGGGTCTCTGGGAAACGCCGTGGGACTATCCAGATGAAGGGGGATCACCCCGGTAATTCCTAGAGAACCACACTGTTTAATACCACACTACTGATAAAATATGATACGAACATGCTGCTCAGATGCAGAAGTTACCCAAGTATGGAGGCTGCGATGAAACACGTATTACTCTTGCGTCACGCGAAGTCAAGTTGGAAAGACGCATCTTTATCCGATCACCAACGGCCGCTAAACAAACGCGGTAAAAGAGATGCTCCCAGGATGGGTTTATTACTGATGGATAAAGACATCATCCCAGACATAATCCTATGTTCAACCGCAAAGCGAGCTCGCCAAACAGTAGAGCGACTGCTAGATACATGCGATTTTTCTGGCGAGGTTAAACATATCGAAGAGCTATATCATGCGGATTATGTCACATATCTAGATTTATTAACTGAGCTTGGTCATGAGGTCCGGCGGGCAATGATTGTCGGACATAACCCTGAAATGAATTACTTCCTCCAGGTAATTTGTGATGTTTTTGAGCATATGCCAACCGCATGTATTGCCTCAATAAACTTTCCCATTGAGCAATGGACCGATCTCAATAAAAATGCGGAAGGAACACTTAAAGATCTTTGGAAACCGCGCGAAGTGGACTATTAAAGATCAGATGCTCTCAACTAGCCTGAGAAGATTCCCTTTGAAATCCGACTGAATGAATTCATTCCACGTATCGGGAAAAGTAATCCTTAATTGATCTAACTGTTTTTGCTTTAAGTGCAGATAATTCTCGATAGATACTCGTTCGCCCTGATCTGATTGGGCCATTTCCGTACCCGCGATCTTAGAATTGTCCAGGTATTCGACGATCATCGCGATAGCCACAACTACATCATTCAATGCTCCCAGGTGATCTTGGAGTTTTTTCATATCAACGATCAGGCTTTCACTTCCAGCACCCAAGACATCTCGAAAAAATTCCGTAGTATAGCGCAATTTCTTTATCTCGATGCGAAGCTTATGCAAGTTTTCGAACGAAGCATTGGCAACATCATCCCCGAATTTACGCACTCTTTGATAATGCTCCAGAAGAATCGCGGGGGTGGATTTTTGGACTGTTTCCCCTTCATTTATTTTTTTCAGCCCAGAAAATGGTGTATTCAAGTAGGTATTAAATTCCAATAGAAAATCCTGATATCGAGCGCTATCCAAATGCTGAACTAGCTGGGTTCGGGCAAGAGCGCGCTTTTCCTGCCAATGACCTTCCAGTAATGATGATTGTATTTCTGGATTTGCCGCAATATCGTGATGCAAATTCTCTAAGAACACATCGATATCCCTCACCCCACCCAATGCATTTCCCGTTAAACGAAGCTCATGCATGAAATGCTTTCTGAGTTTCTTCTTGATGAAAGGTCTGAACGTGCCAAGAGCAGATCTCAATCGTCGTGTTGCCACCCTCATATCGTGCAGATCTTCAGGATCAATGGCTTGACGAGTGCCTGGTTCAAAAAAACAAACCCGAGCAAAATGGAATCTCAGAATTTTCCGACAGGCCTCTGAAACTTTGTCAACCCGAGAAACGCCAACGAGTTTTTGTTCTATTGATAGACTTACGAATTGCGCTATCGATGGGGGTTGATCGCAGTACACAAAAAAAGGTGTATTTAAAATGAGTGCCAGGCTGTTCGAACCTGCCTGGGATGAAATCACATCGCAAATTGCCCGAGGTCCATCTAGCTTGATTTGAACCCCATCTAACTTGTTATCAATAGCGATTATCCTTGTAGCGTGAGATTGTGAAGCATCAATACACAAGAGCAACTTGAAGATTGCAGCCAACATGACAGTCGATTCAGATGAATCACCCGCAATTTCCAAATTACTTTCAAGGTTTCCTTGCTGGAAGAAATCGAGGATCTCGATAATTTGATTTTGCTCCTTAGCACCTAAAGGATCCAGAAATCTTTGAAGATCAAAGGCTGGTGTCCTCCTCTCCGGGATAAAAGTTGAGAGCAAAATCACCATATACAATACGTTCATTTCACCATGAGATATCGGCCGAATGCGGTGAATGCCACCGACGAGGGTTTCGAAAAGGTCCAATTCATGCTCAAAGTGATCGAGCTCGATTTGCTGTTGTTTTAATGCCAAAATTAATTCCCGATTCAAAGATATCCCCTCGCTTTGAAAACGGTCAATGAGCCAATCAAACTTGGTTTCTAGTGACATCATCATACGAACGAGAGAATTGGATCGACACTTCAACGGGTACGTGGCAAATTATAATTCAATACACGTTAGTTCGGTTTCCAATGTCGATGGCTATGCGAATTTTCCGGACGAACTCTAGAACCAAAACTGCTTATTGACTCTGATAGAAGGAACTTATATAGTATATTTAGGAATTACGCAGTTCAGCGAGAAAATGGCTGGGAATAGGGGGTGGGGGCGACC
>CAYWIC010000262.1:0-4472 GCA_964458115.1 uncultured Anaerolineales bacterium
TCGTTGGGAGGCATTGGCTCGAGGGATTGGCTGCGACCGGTCTGCATGACCTGGTCGGCTACCCGTCGGGCTAGACGGCGGACCTGCTGTTCGCGCCGCTTCCGATAGCCCTCAACATCAATGATCAACAGCACCGAGCGTTCGAGTTCCTTGCCCAACATCAGGCGGGAGATATATTGTAGGGCTTCGAGAGTTTCGCCGCGATGACCGATCAGGATGCTGAGGTCGTCGCCGTAGATTTCCACGTGCACAGGAACGCGTTTCTGAGGGCCGTAGGGCTCGCCCATATACGCGTCAACTTTCGCATCATCCAAGCCCATTTTGAGCAGCAAATCACTAACGACTCCTTGGGTGATATCAACAAGATAAGTATCATCCTGAGATATTGAAGAATCTTCTATGCCAGAACGAGTTTGTTCTGCATCGTGAACAGGATCACCTTGAATTGTTGAATCAGGCTCAATTTCAGACTCCGAGTCACCTTTTACAATCAACATTACCCGCGCCTGACGTGAGCCAATGCCAAATAATCCCCCACTGCCTTCGTCTAAGATTTCTATATCAACATCATCCCGAGTCAAGCTTAAATCGTTGAGTCCCTTATCGATGGCTTCGTCGATCGTCGGTGCAATGATTTCCAGTGTAGCGCGGTTCTCAGACATATTTAGCCCTCCGGCTATTTACTCGCTCTTTTAGGTAGCAGATTACTCCAATCTAGCCGGCCCATCAGGGCATACTGTAGGATAGTGGCTAGGTTGCTAACGACAAAGTAGAGCGCCAATCCAGATGAAAAGCTATAAGCTAGCCATCCCATGAATATTGGCATGTACAAACCCATTGCTCGTGTCATCTGAGCACTTTGATCTCCAGCTCCGCCGGTGCTCGGAGGCGTCATCAACTTGGTTTGCAAGTAGCTGGTGACGACAACAACGATGGCTAAGATTGGGATGCCGAATCCGGCGATGGCGAGCCCGAAATCTTTTTCAGGCAGACTCAGATCCATCCATAGGAAGCGATTGTTGAGTGGTATCAGGTCGGCGCCATTGGAAATGTGCTTGGAGAGATTCAGCAGTTGCAGTGGGCTGACGGCCAAAGCCCGGATGATCGCTTGATAGAGACCAATGATGATAGGGAATTGGATCAGAGTTGGTAAACAGGAGCCAAAGGGGTTTACACCCAATTCCTTATAGAGCTTCATCTGCTCTTGAGCCAATTTCTCTTTATCATTTTTATATTTTTTCTGCATTTCTTGCCATTTCTTGTTTTCTTGAAGTTCCTGCATGGCCTTGGTCTGTTTGACCTGCTGCGCGTTGAGCGGGTACGTTACCAGGCGCACTAGAATTGTGAACAAGATAATGGCCAATCCGAAATCTTGCCCTACAAAGGAGTAGATGTAGAGCAAGATATTGATCATTAAACTAATAAAAGAATCCCACATTGCGTATTACTCTCCTGTATCACCAAAAGCCCACTTCTGGACACCGTTGGAGTCAAAGGCAACCAGTAAGGCTTCGGGTTGGGTTGTCGAAACCAAAATCAGATCACCTGCGGCTAGGGGGCCGGTATAGGTATTGCCCTCGAAATCCTTTTGCCAGCGGTTTACACCTTCAGGTGATACCGAAAGCAATAGTCCGCTTTCCGTTGTCAGGTAGATAGCCTCTTCAGTGATCAGCGGTGTATCGACGATGGCACTACCGGGCTGGATTTGCCACTTTTGGGTTCCGCTTATGCGATCTAGTGCAAAGAAAGAGCCGCTCAGATCGCCAAAATATAGCGTATCTTCACTCAACGCGGGTCCACCCCAAACCCAATCTTGGGCAGCAAAGCGCCATAATTCGGTGCCAGTGTTCGCGTCAAGGGCAATCATTTCCTCGCCAAAAGTCCCGATAAATAGCTGGCGATCTTCGCTAAGTGCCGGAGTTCCAACTATGGCACCCCCAAGGTCATCGGTTGCCCAAATCAATTTTCCTGATTGGGCGTCGATGGCATATACGTGGTGGTCCATCGCTGCAATGTAAATGCACCCACAATTGGCATCAATTCCTGGGCTGGCCCAGATCTCCGCCTCTGTTGTAATGGGGTCACGCAGTTGTTGTCCATTAAGATCAATCGCATAGAGATTGAAATCCGTCGAAGGGATGAAAATTCCATTTTCGGATACTAACGGCCCTCCTACGTAGCGGCCATCAGACCCTTCAAAGGTCCAATTTACTAGACCATTTTGGGGGTTGAGACTATAGAGAACGCTATCGTATCCACCGATGATCAATTGTCCATCTTCAGTGAGGGCGGGAGGGGCATAGAAGGTGATTTGCGGATCAGGCTCTGATGGATAGTGCCAGCGCTCATTACCATTTGCTAAATCGATGGCATAAACCTGGGTGTTGTATGCCAGATATGCGGTTTCACCATCGGTAGTGATACCTGCCCAACCTGAGGCCACAACTCGGTTGCCTCCAGTACAGGCACTCAGCGTAATGGCTGAAAAAATAAGGATTAGTATTGGTACAGAAATGCGTTTTGTTTTCATGTGTTTCGATATCCGTAGCTCTGTCGGTGGGCAGCGCTGAAGGCACGTACGCCTCGCATTGCGGTTCTTTGGCGAGCAAGCAGAGATTAGATTATTCTGGTGATGGTATTCCTGATTGCTGCTAACGCCCACCGTGAGGTTTGCTGGATTTATGGGACGGGATCATAACCTCCTGGGTTGAAAGGATTGCAGCGCAGGACGCGCCACGTTGCCATGAGACTTCCTTTCAGCGCACCATGTTTGTAGATTGCCTTATAACCGTAGTGAGAGCAAGATGGGTAGAAACGGCAAGTGTTGGCAGGTAATGCTCGTGATATGGTAATTTGATATAATCTGATCAGCGCTAGCAAAGGGATCCGCGGTAGATTCGAAATCTTTAAAGACAGGTCACGCAAACGCGGCTGCTCACGATGCTTGTTTTCCAGGTCATCACCGTTAATATGATCAAGATTGTCTAGTTGATAATCAGTTGACATCGTTCTTTTTGAGAAGGCGGGCTTTGACTAGCATCCCGATGGTAGCAGCTTTGATTTCAAGAAAATCCGCTCTCGATGCACTGCTACGAGCGAGAAAAATTATGTCCCATCCGGAAGGAATTTCGGAAATTAGCGGGCGAATTATCTCACGGATTTGTCTTTTTGTGCGGTTTCGTTGAACAGCATTTCCTACTGATCTCCCTGCTGATACCCCAAATCTCGAGAGGTTCAATTGGTTAGGATGGGCGATCAACACTACAAGCGGGTGGGCAAAAGACTTCCCGTCTCGCCGCACCCGCTTAAAATCGACTGCACTGGTCAGACGAAATTTCCGCTTCACCCCTACACCTTTGCAAGGGGACTCTGCCAGCCCAAATTTGCTTTAGCTTTTCCAATTTGTTTTTTTGACGTGATTGTTCATCTTCACGGCCAGTCGATGACGGCCTTTTGCTCTACGTCGTTTGAGAACTTCTCGGCCTCCTCGGGTAGACATACGGGAGCGAAAACCGTGCACGCGTACTCGACGGCGTTTTTTAGGTTGATACGTTCGTTTTGGCATAATTAGTGTACCTATCTTTCAAATAATTCATGAAAATCCAGCCCCCGAATGGGCCTCGCAATAAAGGGTGATTGTAGCGGCGTCACCCCTACGCTCACCCTTTTTAAGGGTATCATCCGGAAACTCGAAATACAGCGTTTTATCTTATAAGCCGACGGCCGATTATACCTTAGGAGGGGTATCTGGTCAAACTTTCTTTATCATAAAACTTTCTTTATCACAACCAGCAAATGTTACAATTGACTCTCGCCTGTTTTAGAAATGCAAGGAGGAATCATTGATAATTTTAAATTCGCTATTGCTGATCTGGTGATTCTATTGTATAAATAGCCATTCAAACTTATGGTAGAAAAATTGCGCAATCATAGCTTGTTTTCACCTTTTCTTGAGTAAGAATTCTGAAGTGGGGTATTTGTCACAATACTTAGCAATTGTATTGAAGAGGCTTCGATGCAGGAATCACGTAAGCAGATCTCAGGAATGAAGGGTTTCACCGTCGTTTGGGTGGGTCAGATTGTTTCGTTGTTGGGCACAGCGATGAGCAACTTTGCTCTCCCCCTTTGGGCATACGAGATCACGGGTAAAGCTACCCCATTGGCCTTGGTGGGGTTTTTCTTTGTTACACCGATGGTGATCTTGGGTCCATTTGTGGGAGCCTTAATCGATCGGGGGAATCGCAAATTAATGATGATGCTCAGCGACCTAGCAGCAGCTCTGACCATGCTATATGTGTTGGTCTTGTTCCTAACGGATAGCTTGCAAATATGGCACCTGTATGTTGCCGCCACGATAACTGGAATTTTCCAAGGATTCCAGTGGCCCGCCTATTCTGCGGCAATATCGCTAATGTTACCTAAGCCTATATTTCGCACCTTACAAAATGAATAGAGAGAAACAATAGCGAAGA
>CAYWIC010000263.1:0-4317 GCA_964458115.1 uncultured Anaerolineales bacterium
CTTTGTCCGTTTTGCGTAGTGAAAACTGTCATTGGGATGACAAACAAATGTACTTTGATAAGAGTATCAGGACTTGCGTAGTTCAACGGGGAAATTTCTGGGGATAGGGGGGCGGGCGTCGCCCGCCCCCCTATCCCCAGAAAACCACACTTCAAGTGCAATACTCATAAGTATATGCAATATTTACGCAGATTTCAAATTTGATAGGCCAATTTTACTGTCGATTGCAAAAGAGACGTGTATAGTATTAATATTGAAAAATTGGATTAGGCCGTCTCGAAAGTATTTTTCCAAGAGTCACACGAGTGGAGAATGGCAGTCTCCTTGCAAAGGGGAGATAACTTTACTCCTACCCACATGCGCGGCGGCCCACCATACGTGCGCAGAGCGAGGCCCGAGTTCGTCGTCGTGGTTCGCTGCGTCACAATTTATCATATCTAAATGAGATCAGCCATTTAAGTGAGCATCTATTGGAAAGAATCTTAGTAGTTGACGATAATCGACAGATTGCAGATTTTCTAGCCCATAAAGTGCTTCCAAGTTTGGGTTATAGTGGTTTGGCTGCCTATTCAGGGAAAAGAGCACTGACGATCATCGAGAAGCAGTCTCAACAGTTGTGTCTGGTGGTTTTAGATTGGCAACTCCCAGATATGACTGGTCTGGATGTTCTTCAACAGATGAAAGAGCGCAAAATTCGTTTGCCGACAATCATCATAACGGGTGAAGGATCAGAAGAAGTGGCTGTGGATGCCTTGCGTTTAGGGGTGCAAGATTACCTGATCAAACCTGTAGATGCGGATGCTCTCGGTGAGGCAATCGATCGTGCACTGGAAACTGTACGGCTTCGAAACCAAAAGACTCTCCTGACTGCCCGATTAAAAAATCAGTTGAGTTGGATGTCAGATTTATCGAAAATCGGTCAATTTATCACGTCTTCACTTGAGTTGGATGAAGTGTTGAAGCGGATTATCGATTCGGCAACTGAGTTGGCACACGCCGACCAGGGGTCGATCGCTTTGTTAGAGTCTCCTGGTGAGCATCTGTATTTGCGTGCTCTTCGCCAGAGCCGGCATTCTTCGATGCAATATATGCGTGTACCTGTATCGATCCCTCACCTGAAAAAAGTCCTCATCACTCGAAAACCCGTCAAAGGAGTCGGGGAGCAAGAAGCAGCGCTGCGAAATCTCATTCATCTGCCTTTGATTACTGGGGGCGAGGCGATTGGAGTGCTTTCAATTTCTCGCAATGTGGCTGGAGAGTTCACTGCCGAAGAGGGCGCGAAACTCGAGGCACTTACAGACTATGCCGCGATAGCCATCAACAATGCCCACGAATTCAATCAGGCGCATAATGGAGCTAGTGGTAGCAATGACGCCGGGGAAATGCAACGGGCGATCGATCAAAATGAATTTGAGCTGCATTACCAGCCGATAGTATCTTTCGAAAAACACCAGTTGATTGGTTTCGAGGCATTATTGCGTTGGAACCACCCACAACGTGGCATAATTCTTCCGGGTGATTTTTTGCCTGCAGCAACGGGAACCGATCTTGTTCCCAGCATCGACGATTGGGTCATGCGCCAAGTGTGCAAGCAGATAAATATGTGGGAAAAAGAATCCATTAGCAATGTCAATTGGAGCGTAGGTGTGAACATCAGTTCCCCGTATATATCGCGAGAAGGATTCTTTGAAAATGTAAGATCATTTTTGAAGGAATACCATCTTGATCCGCAACGATTGGTATTCGAAATTTCTGAACGAGCATTTGCTCATCCAAAATCAAATTTGGTTGATTTGATCAAGGCGCTCTCGAGGTTTGGTATTGATACAATGGTTGATGAATTTGGGATCAGCCAATCCTCATTGCGACAACTGTCCCAAGTCCCCTTAAATGCCCTTAAAATAGATCGTTCGCATACCAAAAATATTCTTGGCGACCATCGGCAAAGAGAAATTCTCGATACGATCGTAGCACTGACCAAGCGCTTGAAAGTCAATATTGGTGCAGAGGGCATCGAAACGCAATCCCAATTCGATTACTTAAAAAACTGCGGGTGTTCATTTGGACAGGGCTATTTGTTAGGAAAACCGATGGATTCGAGCGCGGTTTCCCTCATGCTGCAAACATCCTAAATGTGGATTTTTGTTCTTCGTGTCGCGGGACTTGAGCCCCAAGAATATTCACTAAAACCAGGGGATACTGTTATTGGACGGGGTAATGAATGTGATATTGTAATCAGTGATCCATCAGCTTCTCGTGAACATGCCATGATAACGTATGATGAGATCAACAATATCGTGACCCTTCACGATCTCGAAAGTACAAATGGGACATATGTGAATCAAGGTAGATTGAATGCGTCTTATCGCCTCCAATCTGATGATCGCATTCGCATTGGCAGTTCTTTGATTGTCGCAAAAAATTCCCAAACAAGGGATCCCACAGAAGAACCACCTGGCTCAGCAACCTATACCCGTGATTTACTTCTCCAAGCTGTGGATTACCACGCGGTGCTGATGTATGAGGTAGCTCAGCAGTTGAACAGCGTTGTGGACATCGATGATGCCCTTCGAAAAGTCTCTACTATGATGAAGATTGCCATGGGTGCAGACAAATGTGTGGTGGTGTTATCCAAGGACTTTGAAAATTTGGATGATGTCGAGATACCCGCCTCGTTTGCGAAAAAGGTGATTGATTCCCAGACTGCAATCATTACCCCAGATAAATCTGAGAAAGTAGAATTCGATCGAAAGAGCGATAGCGCCTTACTCTTCCAAGTCCAATCGGCGTTGTGCGTACCTGTTGTGCTCGATAAAAATCTTGAGGGAATCATCTATTTAGACAAGCGTGGATCGCAGGCGCGTAAATTCGACCGCGACGACTTGCATCTTGCCATCGCGATCAGCCATCAAGCAGCATTAACTATCCATCGCATGAAGCTAATGGAGCAATTACGCGAAGAGTTGGAATTCCGCCAGGTATTGCAGCGCTTTGTCTCACCCCAAGAGACTGAGTTCCTGCTGAAATGATGTCATGAATGTTGGCCATCTTCCCGGGCTTTCCAACGAGACTGCTAGCGTGCTCTTCACTGATATTGTCGATTCTACCGGTCTGGCAGAGAGACTCGGCCCGATCAGATTTGGAGAATTACTGGATAAGTTCTACCAGGTGTTGACCGAAATAATCTTCGAATATCAGGGCATTATCCGATATCAGGGTGATGGGGTCCTGGCGACCTTTCTGAGCCAGGGGAATTTTGCACACACTGCGGAGGTTGCCATCAAGGCAGGATTGGATATTTTAAAGTATATTGAGTTCTCTCCTGAAAGATTTGACGTTGGAGTTACGATCAATACCGGGGAAGTGATGGCGGGGTATGTTGGCAATGCAGAGCGGGTGGAATTTACTGTCTTGGGAGATATTGTCAATGTCGCTCACGGGATGCAAAAATACGCGCGCCCTAATCGTTTGGTCGTTAGCAGGGGAACAGTCGATGTTTTGGACATTGGTAATAGCAAGCACATTTGCCCGTTGGAACCCATTCAGATGAAAAACCGCCAGGAATTGGTCGAGATATTCGAAATTCTCAGGTAAGATCAATTAGAGTAACGCGGTCAGTAACATCCTGGCGTTCTCCTATGGCTCCATCAAGGCCCAGATTTCTGGAATGCTGAACCACTGAAGCTAGTTGACAGTAAAAAAATAGCCCTGTATAATATTCCGGCCCCAGAGGCTTTGCCCTGGGGCGAGTGTGTGTATTGAACCATAAAAATGTAGAAGCTCAACCATCGAGATGAGTGAACCAAGAAAAGGGTGTGCGGGGGCGCAGCCCCCCGCACACCCTTTTCTTGGGAAATCCTCTTCGTTGTGGGCGGATACAAATTCTTACCCCCAAGCTTCCCCGTATCTCGGCGGGTTTGCCCTCAAGATTCAGGACCGCGCTGAGCATCCGGTGTGAAGTGAAGGTTGGAGGACACTATATGTCATACGCGATTTTTGATAATGGCGGCAAACAATACAAAGCCGTCCCTGGTGATACGGTCGATATCGACCGTATGCAAGCAGAAGAAGGCGCCAAGGTCAATTTCGACCAGGTGCTGTTGGTCTCTGACGATGGAAATGTTCAGGTTGGAACTCCCACTGTAAAGGGTGCCAAAATTCAAGGTGTTGTTGAAGAGCATTTCAAAGCCAAGAAAATCATCGTCTTCAAGTATATTCCGCGCAAACGATATCGCCGTACCAAGGGTCATCGACAGCAGTATACCCGGGTCCGCATCGATAAGATTGTTAAGAAATAGGGAGTTGGATTATGGCTCA
>CAYWIC010000264.1:0-4302 GCA_964458115.1 uncultured Anaerolineales bacterium
AACTTTTGCTGTTTTGAGGAGGGTCTAGCACCCTTTTTGCAGTAGAGTCATATATTCACATGAAGAATGCTTCAAACTCTCGAAGAGAGCGTACTTGGGTAATTAGAATATCGGTTCGCGATTTGATATCACGCTAAATTTCCTCGCGCAGACAGTCATAGTATGAAATTGGAATCTCGGATTCAGTGGAACTAATCAACGCTTGCAAAACTTATCCAGAGTATTTATAGTGTAGCTGGGAGATAAAACAGAAGGAAACCACATTATTGCATGGGTGGGTAGGGTTGTCAATGATTCGGCGGGGTAGTACAATTCGATTGATGTAGAAATTGGGGGAATTGATGATGCAATTATGGTTGCGTGGAACGGGTCAACAATGAAAAAATCCTCAATTTAGCAGTGTGTTTAGAGGATTGTTGCGCGCCAAAATACCTTCTTCGCTCTCTGACGGACCGTTTAATGTCGGAAGGGCGGAGCGCGGATGATGAAACAAAATATTTCCAGAATAGTACTTTTTCTTATCGGGGTTGAATGCGGTTTTGTTGCAAATGCCATCCTTAGCGCTCCCTCGGAAGCAGCCAATGCGCGTTTTTTGGGCCTCTCAACAGTGCGATTGGTCATGTTTGGGGGAGCGTTATCTTTTGGATTGTCTACATTCGGATTATTCGTTTTATCTTATTGGCGAAAATCGAAGTTCGATCGCTGGGAAATATTTCTGAGAGGGCTATTTTCCAGCAGAAAACCTACTGCGATAGCGATTATCATTCTGGGGGCAATTGCCTGGTCGACCACTGAGTTGGCAGTGTATGCGGAGGTTGCTCAAGAGCCGGTGATGCAGTCGGTGCTGCTGCGGTTACGGCCTCTGCTTATTGGTGGGACATTAATCTCCATTGAACTGCTGCTACTCACCTTGAGTTGGCACTGGATCGAAAACAAGGCAAAACCCTGGCAGAGTAAACGACTTATTGGTATCCTGATCATTTGGGGATTTTTCTTTTTGGTGGGGGCATTTCAAGTAATAAATGGATATGGATATTCACAAGAAACTGCTGAAACCGGAGTCTTCCGCAATCCTGGAACGCCAATTCTAAGTGTTCAGGTCCTACTATCTTTGGTAATCGTTTTCTTTGTAGGAAAATGGCTGTGGCCAAAAATTGCCAATGGGAGATTTGGGAATTTCCTGAGCTCTAAGGATGGAAGGTTGAACCTGTTATTGGGCTTGCTGATCTGGATTATCGCCTTTGGTGCCTGGATGTCTGCTCCGCTGAAGGAAAGCTGGTTTGTTGATGGCCCGCGGGCACCAAATTTCACCTTCTCTCCGAATTCAGATGCCTATCTTTATGATTCTGTCGGGCATAGTTTGCTAGCCGGAGCAGGATTTCAACATCCGCAATGGGGGACGATGGTGCTTCGTCCAGCCTATTCGGGTATTTTGGCTTTGTTCCATTGGATTGGGGGTATGGGATACCAGGACATCATCTGGCTACAAATAGCTGGCTTGGCATTTTTCCCGGTATTGGTTTTCAGCCTGACAACAATATTACATCACCGGCTTTCTGGGAGCCTTGCTGCTTTGCTGATCATTTTCCGAGAATTCAATTCCATCTCATTAGCAGATACCATCACAGTATCTCATGCCAAATTGCTTATGGCAGATTTGCCAGTTACCGTTGGCTTCGTATTGGTGGTGTTACTATTTGTCCGTTGGATACAAAATCCCGGAGTTCGCTGGCTACCTTTGCTTGCCGGTGGGTTAGTTGGTTTTTTCTTGCTCATACGCTTAGAGGCTGCAGCGCTGCTGGTGTTGCCTTTATTATCCGTGATTTACTTTGTGCCGCGAAATACAGCCAAATGGCTTAGCGGGGTCGGATTGCTCTTCTTGGGATTCGGCCTGTTTCTAGCCCCCTGGGCATATCGTAATTGGCAATATTCGAAAACATTCTATCTAGTTTCTCCGGAATATGAACAGCAAATTATCGAGAAAATAATTGGGATGCAACCCATTGAAAGAATCCCTGAGACCGGCGTTGGTTTTGGGGCAGGCTTGATGAAAAAGTCTACATCACCGGGTATCGATAGCGATTTTGATACAGATGAACAGACTTGGTCTACACACGAAAAATTTCTAAACCACTATTTTAATAGTCAGTTGCAGGCGATTATGTATCTCCCAATGTCTCCTCGACTACTATTGGCAGTAACAACTGCTGGAGTGACACAGCAAACAAACCAATTGGCCACCCTGTGCTGCTCTGCAGAATCTTATGTCCGAAGTTTGCCCTACTGGTGGAATGATTGGGATGGGAAATTAATGCCGCAATCGTTCATATCAATGGGAGGGCTGCTGTTGGTCTTCTCGACTGGAATCGTTGTGTTGTGGAGCAATCAAAAACTGTTAGGAATTCTACCGGTACTATTTGGGATTGCTTACTTTTTATTTCTCGCTGTGTTAGGGCGCTCAGGGGGTAGGTGGCTTTTAGAAATGGATTGGGTCACTGCTGTTGTGGTCAGCATTGGGACCGTTGCTATATTCGAAGGCTTTGCGAATTGGATGTCTGGCAAAACTCCTCCGAAATCTCAAGCAATTACTCAGCATCATATTTCCGGAAGCCAAAAACGCACCATTTTAGTAGCTCTGGTGGTCTTGGTTATAGGGCTGGCGATCCCCCTGAGTGAGCAGTTCATTCCCAAGCGCTACACCCAGGCCGGAATTGACACTCATTTGGAAAGATTGATGTCCGATCAGAACGATATCCTATCCGTAACCGATAAGGCCAGGCTAAATACATTGTTGATTGAGGAGGGAGTCGAGACCTGGAATGGGCGCGCCTTGTACCCGCGCTTTTTCCAGACTGATGACGGCATGGAGGGATTGGGTGGTATGTATAAACACCCATTCTCCAGGATGGAATTCTTTCTAGTGGGTACTGAGAACCATTGGTCAACCCTTGCCTGGGAGAAAGCAATGGAGAGGTTCCCACACGGGGCTGACGTATTATTGGTCGGAAAACGCGCCCATTACTCTTTCGACATTTCTTTTGCTGTGATGTTTGCCGAAAATGAGCAAACCATCCTTTGGAGCGATCAATTCGCATCTCAATAGTGAGCAACGCAAAGATATATTTTTCTCAATATTGCAAACCAAAACACTGCTTGAGTATCCAGATGTGGAAGTGTTTGCTGATTCGAGGAGAATCGAAACCCATTATCAATATAAATCACGATAACATGACGCAATGAAAGAATTGTTGCAGAAGTATTCCCGTTGGCTTCCAGTGGTCTTGTACCTCGGAGTTTGCGTCGGATTTTGGGTCACAGGTCCTGTTCGTTATGGGGGTGATTCTAGTCGATATGTCGAAGCTGCGCAGAGATTGTTAGCCGGGATGACGGTTGGGAACGAGGTTGTTCATTTTCTCGGTTATGTCGCATTTATGAGTGGAGCTTTTGCTCTCGGGCTAGGTGACGTTGGAGTGGTGCTTTTACAAATTATCATCGTCGCGCTATCCATATTGGCACTTTACGATCTTGCCAAGCGTTATAAGAACGAAACCGTTGCTCTCGTGGCAGCAAGCCTCTACGCAGTCAACCTGGAAATCCATCAGTGGACTTTCTATCTGCTGACAGAGTCGCTATACATATCGTTATTTGTTTTCACTTTATGGGCTGTTTATCGAACCCTCGAAGCAGAAAAACCAATTGCATGGCTGATCCTTACCGCGGTCAGCGGAGTTACCATGGCTTCCATGCGACCTCACGGTTGGCTGATGTCCCTTGTGATCGCGTCGTTCCTATTGTTTGGGTTGTATCGCAAACGGAGACATCGACTGGCAGGCTTGGGATTGGCGCTATTATCTCTGTTCATGCTGGCAGTATTTTGGTTGCCGAAGTCTCTCGGGATTACATCGCAGCAGCCCACCCAACTGGTATCCCAGGGGTATTATGCAAACCAAATCAGAAATAGTTTGCTGAATGGTGAGATCGTCTGGCACACCGAGGAAATGCGCATCCCAATGCCATCCTACCTGGGACAGATAAGTGAAGGGTTGCTTGGTGTCGCGAATTATTGTTCAAAGTATGTGATTTCTTGCATTGCCCTCTTTGGCAGCAGGATCATTGCCCAAATTATCTATCTTCGGCCTTATTATTCGCTTATTCATAATTTGGCTATCGTTTTGATGTTTCTGCCACTATATTTCTTTGCGGTATTAGGGATCATACGAATCCATAAAGATTTCTTTATCTGGATGTCACTTTCTTTGGTTGGTATTAATTCACTGTTTGTTGGGGTAACATATCTTGATT
>CAYWIC010000265.1:0-4285 GCA_964458115.1 uncultured Anaerolineales bacterium
AACTTTTGCTGTTTTGAGGAGGGTCTAGCACCCTTTTTGCAGTAGAGTCATTATAGCAGAAGGATATATTTCCAATTTGGGGATTTTGAGTTTATTCCACACACCCAATCTAACAATTTTCAAGAAAAATCTCATGGCAATCAATCTAGAAGGGTTCTTTGGGAACTTCGAGAGGGTTATTGAATTCCGTTATGAAATCAGGTAAAGTATCCCCATTGAGTTAGAGTGGAAAAGGTTCGAAAAATGCGGCTTTCTTACGGATCTAAACGAGTATTGATTATCCCAAATACTAGTACATTGTGTCTTTTGATTATTGGGGTAAGCTTATTACTGTCTGCTTGCCTCTCCCCCGCCCATACACGGAGTGTATCTCCGAATGAGATGGTCATTGTACCGGCCGGCTGGTTCACCATGGGCCAGGATAATGAACGCCGCTCGAACCGCCCTCAGCGGGAAGTGTACCTGGATGCTTTCGCCATCGACCGCACTGAAGTCACCAACGCTGCATTTGCAGAATTCGTCGTCAGTACTCAGTTTCAGCCCAACCGTGGTTGGGACGATACTCTGGCGCAAGATCATGGAAATCTACCCGTCGTGGCCGTCTTGTGGGAGGAAGCCAACGCATATTGCCAATGGGTTGGGAAAAGACTCCCTACCGAGGCGGAATGGGAGAAAGCGGCCCGAGGGTCGGACGCGCGCGTCTACCCCTGGGGTGATGCCTGGAATGCCTCGAGGGCCAATACCGCCGAAGAAGGTGCCGGAACCCCCTTGCCTGTCGGCAGCCATCCCGAGGGTGCCAGTCCCTTTGGCCTGCTAGACATGTCCGGCAATGTGGCCGAGTGGGTCAGCGACCATTTTGAATTCGACTATTACACCTACGCGCCTAATCATAACCCGCGCGGCCCCGAGCAAGTGCTCGATCATGGGCTGCGCGGAGGTTCTTTCGCAGACCCGGCAGAATTTGCGACTACTTTCTTCCGCAATTCATCGCATTCTGCTTTGCCTAACTACCGGGTCAGTTTTCGCTGCGCGCAAACATGGGTTGGAGAAATTGAAGAGTAAATCCCTGGTCGCTCGCCTAGGACAGGTCTATCTCATTTACCTAGGATTATTACCTGTCCTGGCAACCTTCGCCATCATTTTCACCTATGGGGTACGCTTCCCGATGCTGGTCTTTTTGGGAGGTGTGGGCGCCGTTGGAGTATATCTAACAGCAACATATAGCTACACGCGCTTGCCAGATAAAGTGCTGCCGCTGTTGGTGGTGCTGTTCGATGGCCCGCTCTTCGTGGCGCTGTCACTGAGAGATGGGATCAACCCATTGGCGTTCGCCATCGAGGGATTCCTGATCGATGGCACGGCTATCTGGTTATCGATCCTGGTATTGTCCTTCATTTCCCCCATGCCCACGCGTGGTCAGCGTTTTTGGTCGATTGTCTTCATGTTGATTGCCTTAGGAGTGACAGCATCTCTATTGTGGCCCTATCTCCAAGAATATGTCATGGGGGATTGGATCCACCTGATCTGGCTGCTGGTGGGATGTACAGAGGCCACGGTGGCCTCTTTTGTGCTGGTATCAAAAGATGATGTCATCCGTAGCGGAGATGGCAGCATCTTATATATCGGGTTGTTGGTCATGCTGTGGGTCGTGGCTATGTTCTTGGGGAATATCCTACACACGGCGGAGAGATTTCACTAAAAACCTATCCAAAAAATCGCTTGAACCCGTCTCCCGACCGTGTTTGGCTCGGTCAAGAGACCAGCTTTTGCAATTTCCAGATAGGTACTAAGATTCTTTTGGGGGACGATAGATTCCAAGCCTGGATCTTTTCTTGACAAGATTAATTGGAAACTATCTAACGCTATTGACATCCACGCGCATAAATATTACTACTTGTATCCGTTTTATCCATCTTTTTGCGGTGGCAGCCACTACCCACTTGATGGGGGTTTCAAGACATCCTCGCTAATCTGCCCAGGAGGTTATTTATGTCTACGAGTTTTTATATCCAAAAAATTAAGCATTATTTTAATTTCCTAGATTTCGATGGCAGTGGAGTAATCGAAGAAAGTGATATTAGGCAACAGGTCAAGAAATCTGCTGAAATTCGCGGTCTGTCTGAAGACTCAGATGCCTACAAATTGGCGTCTGATACTTTATTAGGCCTATATGCAGCTCTAGTTCAAATGGCCGACAGTAACAATGACGGTCTGATCAGCAAGAATGAGTTTGTCGATTTTTGGAGAAACCTTGCAGATCGATTTAAAAATGGAGACAAAGATGCTTACGAAATCATGGTCGCAACCACCAACGCGTGCGCTTCGATGCTAGATCTTGATAACGATGGCTCCTTCACATGGGAAGAGTATGACACTTGGATTCGTGGTTTTCGCAAGGACAAATACTTTGACACCAAAGCGGCCTATGCCGTAATGGATATTGACAATGATGGGGTAATCAAAATTGAAAATGAGCTATTCCAAATAGTCAAGGAATATTGGATCTACGACGATCAAACTGCCCCTGGATGCCTATTTTTTGGGTCTATTCCTGGTACTGAAGTATCTCTATGACTAACAAACTCTTTCGAGATTTCGCCGTGAACCTTTCCGATGGAGAGGAGAGGTGCGGTGCTCCGCACCACTCCCCTTCATCGGATGGATCATCCCGGCAAATCCTAGAAAAAAAGAAATAGTCAACCAACCTTGTTGGCTGCATAGTGACTTTATCTCACATCCATCGCGGATGGGCCGCTATTCACCAGCTTACCAACAAGCGAAAATTATGGCCGATAGATAATCGCCATATTTCCCAGTACCGCCCAAGATTCGAAGAAATACTCCAACGAGCGCGAGTACACGCGACTGCCATCCAGAATGGTAACGGTTTTCTCTGAGTAGCCGATCACCATCACGGTATGTTCGTAGCGTGCTACGGTGGACCGCTGCCCATCCTCAGAGATATAGGGCACTGGCGTGCCACGCACCACATGCCCCACCACCCAAACAATGACCGGGCGCCCAGCATTGATCTCCCCTTGGAGAGCCTGCCACCTCAGGTGTGAAACTGCCATGGCTGGCAATCCGTAGGACTTCAGAATGAGTGCAACGGGCGCGGCATGAACTCCATAAGGAGCAGGCGGAATCTGCCCCCAGGACCCTTCCACATCACCCACAAAGCCCTTCTCGGGATTATCAGAAAGGGGCAAACGGTTTTGGAATTCCAGTTCATCGATCTGCACACCGAAAAAGGCTGCCCAATCAGTCGCTGCACTGGCTTCACAACTCAAAGGTAGAGATTGAGAGTCCCCGACAATGCCCTCGATCCGCGCACTCCCTCCCGCGGTTGGAGAAACAAAGCGGGTTGGAATAGGTGCGGGTGTTTTCGATGCGGTTGGTGTAAACGAGGGGGAAATCACACGGATTGTCACAGTGGCTGTAGCGGTGGGAGGGTGTGCCGTACCCGATGGTGCGGGTGTATTGGTAGGCATGGAGGTTAGGGTTGGGTTGGGAGTTAGTGTAGAAGTCGCTTCATCTGCAATTGCCACTGCACTGGGGTCATTTTCATCAGAAAAACTTCTGAATATCATCAGGATAAAGCCTGAGAGCAGGATCACGCAAAAAACCAGCATCACCTCCATTATCAGCAGACGAACATCCCCACGCTTTCGTTTGGCACCCCTCGAGGGAGCAGTCCGCCACTGGGAAATCCTAGTCATCCCAAATCACCGCCATATTTCCCAAAGCGCCCCACGAATCCAGAAAATCCTGCACCGAGCGTTGATACACCCAATCGCCGTCCAGCACAGTGACCTGCTGGGCGTCATAGCCGGTGAGAATGACGGTATGCTGGAAACGTACGACTGTGGTTTGCTCCCCATCTGAAGATGTATAGGGTACGGGGGTGCCGCGGGCCACCCTGCCCACAACCCAGACGATGGCCGGTTCACCAGATGCGATTTCTGCCTGTAATCCCAGCCAGCTAAAATCATAGACCGCATCGGCTTCCAATCCATACGAACGCAGCAGATTGGCAACAGGTTTGGCGTAAACGCCGTAATCATTAGGTGGGATTTGGCCCCAAGGACCGTGCACATTTCCTACAAAGCCTAAATTGGGGTTATCCGATGAAGGCAGACCGTTGAAAAACGTCCCCTCATCGATCTGTACTCCAAAATAGGCGGCCCAATCCACCGCCGAGCGCGACTCGCAATCCAGCGAATATGCCGGCCACCGCCCAGAAATGCCTTGAATGGATGCCGAGGTGGGTAGCGTAGGCGTCAGG
>CAYWIC010000266.1:0-4102 GCA_964458115.1 uncultured Anaerolineales bacterium
CCTGCCCAATCGTCACACCAGGCAAGATGATCGCTCCAACACCAATATCGCTGCCATCGCCAATAATCACAGGGGAAAAAGAAATGGGATTGTGCAAAATTGGGAGATCTCTGTTCTCCAAGGTATGGCTGGATGTGAGAATCTTTGCGCCCGGTCCAATGCCGACATCGCTGCCTATACGCATTCCGCCGGCACTATGGAAGAAACATTGCTGCCCTATCCACGTACCACTACCAATGATCATTTCGTTCTGATAGTAGCCTTTGAGAATTGAATTATGCCCTATGTAAACATTATCTCCAATTTCGATATTTTCAGGATGAAAAACCAATACACCCGGCTCGAAGATCACATCTTTGCCGAGGTGTCGAAATTGAGAGCGATCAAATGCCCCACTGCCATGCGACTTATAATCCATAACAATTATTCAGGTTGAGCCCGATAGAACTCTGCAGTACTGCGTATTCCATCGTCGAGGTCTATTTGAGCTTCAAAACCTAAAACTTCTTGGGCTTTCTTCACGGCGGGTATGCGTAATTCTACGTCCACATAATCCTTGCGAGTGAACTTTATCACCGATTTCGAATCCAGTACTCTCACAACCGTATTTGCAAGGCCGTAAATGGTTACAATGGCTCTTTGATTACCGATATTAAATGATTCGCCAACGGCATCAGGATGAGACATAGCCAAGAGAGTGCCATCGACCATATCATCCACATAGCACCACGCGCGAATCTGGGTGCCATCACCATGGACTTCGATATCTTCATTGTTGATAGCCCGTTTTACAAAAGTGCGGATTGCTCCTTCGCCCACCTGCCCCGGACCATACACATTGAATGGACGCACAACCGTAGTTGGTAAACCAAGCTCCTGATAGTAGGCAATCGCCAGATGTTCTTCAGCAAGCTTACTAACTGCGTAGGTCCAACGAGCTTCACCCACCTGTCCCATAACAGTTTTATCTGTTTCGTGTGAACGAAATGCTCGCTGGCCGAAAACCTCACTTGTAGAAAAGCAAACGACACGTTCTACTGCTGGGAGTTTAGATGCCGCTTCTAATACATTGGCAGAACCCACCATGTTAACGCGCATCGTATTGACTGGGCGCTGAATGACAGTATCAATCCCTGCGATGGCTGCACAATGCACAATATAATTTGCGCCTTGCATGGCTTGGGTCAAACCATCATAATCCAATATATCACCTTCGATTAATTTCAAATTGGGGTGGTTTTCAAAGGCGCGTCCTTTGAGTGAATTGCGCGTCAAGTTATCAAAGATAACGATGCGGTTGTTATCTACAAGCCGTCCGGCAATGGTTGAGCCAATGAACCCTCCACCTCCGGTAATGAAGATCGTTTTATTATTGATGTGGTGATTTTTTTCCATAATACTTTTGCCTGCCCAGTATTTGTCTATGTCACGTAAACTCACTGCTTCACAATTTCCCAAACCTTTGAAACTCCTCGACGCTGACAGGTGAGCATTTGATCCCCTGGCGGATCCTGCACATCTAACCTGTAAGCGACGACATGGCCTGAGTTACTAATCTCAATTAGGTTTAGCCATTCTGGTAAACTATTGTCATTCACCAATTCCAGGAATTGTGCATGTGTTGTTTTTTCTGCCAACACGTAACGAAATCCACGCTGGTAAATTATCAGCCAGCGATCCTCTTCAGGAGCAGAGAATATCGCCACCTCATCTTCGATGTTGCTCAGACACTGCAGAAGGTCAGACCGCAACCAATAGCGCTGATAGGATCCAAGCAGGATGCGATCGCCGAAATCCACCTTGCGATTGAGCGTTTCATGGTGCCCGCAATAATCCCACTCCCTCCCGCAAACCCCAAGTTCCCCTGTCAGATAACGATATGACTTATCTGGGAAAAAGACGTCATCGGTGAAGATGGGGCCAATCGAAATCACAACGATCACCGCAGTCAACAGAACTCCTGCAGTCAGCAAGCGAGAGCGGACTTCTACTCGACTAATATACTCTGCTGCCTTGGCAGATAATAATGTCAGGAGCATCACTGTCGCCATAAAGTAACGCGGGGCGAACACTGATGGCCGGAGGATCGACCAGGCCAGGATACCACCTACTGCTGAAAGAGTCACTGCTACCAAAGGGCTGCGCCACATCGAACGAGGCCGGGGCAGGAAGAAAGATAGCGGCAAGAATGCAAGGACTAGAGGAGACAGATTGCCACCCTGTGCCCAGAAACTACCATAGGTCATTGAAAGGGGATATACCAAAAGAATACGCTTGGTTGTTTCAGGGCTAAACCAGTCCTGATTTGCCCATCCCTGGGACCCTCCCACAAAAGGAACAAGCGGATTATCGAAAAGCACACCATTTTTGATCAGGTGAGGCAGAATTGCTATCACAAACGCTATCGCGATCTGGAGACCTGCGTTCATCATAGACTTTATAGTATCTACATGTGTAAACCCATCAGGCTTCCTGGCCAGCAAGCTCCACAAGACCAAAAGAAAAAGGCTAACTCCCATCGCCGGCAAATAGCTAACCTTTGCAATGACAGCAAAGCCAAAAAACAAGCCGGTCAGCCAGAATGACAACGGTGTTGCACTTTTGTAGATTTGCACGGCCCAATAATAAGCCGCGATCCCAAGGGCCAGTGCGAAGATATCCACCTTGCCAGAACCACTCATATAAATAACGGCAGAAGACGAGTAGAACATCGCCAACGTCAACCATTGTCCCTTACGACCCATGCCAATTTGCCGGCCAATCGCCAGAAGCATAAATGCGGCGGCGATCGAAGTAGGCCAGGTGAATAATTGGGCTGCATCGGCACTGTGCAGTGCGATCATTGCTGCATAGTGCATTTCCCCCTGTAATCCAACCGTGGAAAAACCTTCGTATCCCCGCAGTGGAAGTAACTGGCGGGACTGAGCCACCAGTTTGGAAATCGCCATGTAAAACGCGCCGGCATCACCTTCCAATGTGCGGCCCAGCGATGTTGCCCATAGCAGGCACAATAAAACTGTCAGCACGGCCAAAAATTGCCAGACCCAAGTATATGACCGCAGTTCTCGCCAAATCTCCACGATCTGGTATCCAAAGTCGAGCAATTGCTGACGAATTAGATAAAACCCGCCAGCCATAACCACAAAAACCATGACGGCTATCAGGCGTGCAGCAAACCAACCCTTCATTGCCAGAAGAAGCCACAAGGAGGCCAAAACTCCCTGCCCTAAGATAAATGCGGTAATAATTTCCGCTCCAGCGGATGACTTGCTGTTGTGGTTAGCTAACTTCTTGAGCCCCTGTAAGACAATCCCACCGGTGCCCAAGCATCCGGCAGAATATCCGACAAGAACCAAAATGATTATCAAAAATAATTTCATTCTAACGAACCAAATGCGCCGGGTCGTAAACGTCAAACCCGGCGACTATACCACAAGCAAATATGGATGACAAGAGAAAATTATAACGAATACTTTGGGGGGTGGTGCTTCAAATGCTCAATTACAAAATCCTGCTCACTCTCGGTCATTTGGACATACAATGGCAAAGCCAAGGTCAATCTGTCTGCAATATAAGAATTGGGGAAATCCTCCGGCTCTAATCCATATTTCTTTCGATAATACCCCTGGGTGTGTACAGCCTGCGTTCCTTGACGGGTAGCGATACCGTTCTTTTCCAGCCGATCCATTAGATCGTTGCGCTGGGTATGCAATTCCTCAACATTGTCCATCGTCGGTCGCTGAGGAGAAAACAGACATACATAGGATTGGTACCCATGCGAATATTCAGCAGACGTTTGCGGCACGCTAAGCCACTCGAGTTCTGTCAAAGCATTATCGTAATATTGGGCGACCTCTAAACGCCGGCCCATGAGATAATCGAACTTTTTCATCTGGGCAACACCCACCGCGCCTTGGATATCGGTCATGCGGTAATTGAACCCCACCATATCATATTCTGGCATGATATAGCTTTTCCTTCCCAGATGTCTTTGCAAGTCGCTAACCGTTGCGCCATGATCCCGCAATGAGCGCATCTTTTCTGCTAAAGAGTCATCCCCCGTGAGGATCATCCCGCCCTCTCCAGTGACAATACCCTTGCG
>CAYWIC010000267.1:0-4042 GCA_964458115.1 uncultured Anaerolineales bacterium
CAAGGTTACTCGCTCAAGCCCTGTTTTGTCTAGGCTTCATGCACCAACGCCGTATGCAAATGTAAAATGACCACCAAAGAGATTCCCTAATTTCTCTGCCAGGCTGGGCTCTAGAAATACTGCGGTAAACAAGAAACCAGATTGGTGGCAGGACAACAATATCGAAGATGATCATGGAGGTATCGGAATACTGCTGATAATAATTTGGCAGACCCGCCAGCCAAAATAGCAGCCAGGCTATTGTAACAATGATCAAAAGGCGTAAGTGTCGTAATACTCTCTTTTCCATGATCCTTTAAAGGGGCTTTACACCCAAAAACACGAACGTGGAGCCTGGTTCTAAATCGCTGTGCTCGAAGGGGATTGATTTTGGCTCGAAGCCAGCTTCCGAAATTAAGCGCATCCAATCATCGTGAGCAAAGAGACCCAATTCATGGCGATCTTCCACCATGCGAACCGAGTCATCGTCCTCCCGCATGAGGTAAACCATGTGCATTTGATAGCTGGTATCGTCGGAACGTGGATCCCAGGTCCACTCAAGGTAGCGCATGCTGCGCATCTCAGCGTCATGACCGCCATGTCCGGTAGTGGCTTTGAAGGTCTCGCGCACACAATCGGGAGCAAAGAGCGCCACACCCCCCGGATTGCAGTGCAAAAATGCAGTTTCGATCACACGACCCAGGTCAACAACTGTAGTTAGATAGCTAATTGCATCATGGATGAACACCACATCGAACTGCTTCGCTAACCTGACTGAGCGCATATCCCCCTCCAGGTGATCGCACTCTGGGTTTATCTTTCGGCTGACCTCCAACATCCCAGGTGACAGATCGACGAGCGTCATCTTGAAGTGCGTTTTCAGGTGAGAGGCATTATTGCCCCCACCACATCCGAGTTCCAGCATGGTACGTGGGACGAAATTGCAGTGCGCCAAAATTGCCTTACGATAGAATTCAGCTTCCTCGGCGTAATCCTCGGGGGCAGATAAAATCGGCCACCAATCTGCCAATTCACGATACAGCTTGGGAAGATGCTCATTTTGTGTCATACATGGCTCCCGATAGCCCTAGTATAGAACAGCCTAATCGAAAGTCAAGTAGCCCCTACCATGGGGCTACTGTGTGTTTCTAGATACTTACTTGAACCGGTCTCCTTATCTTGTTGCCGCAGGCACGCAAGGCTCAACACGGTCCAGTCAAAAGCGGTCTACGACAGTGCCGAAGGCACAAGGTTAGTGTGGCAGCAGGAGTAACTCGGTCGGGAGGCCGTTCACAGCTTAATTTACCGCAATAATCATGAGAATCTGCGTAAATCAGTGTCCAATAATGGGAATTCCTCCCGCGTCTCCCAAACCCCTTTGCGGTTATCCATGAACTGAACCTCTGTGACTTGTGCTCGAATTGGCAGCGCGCTACCTGCTTCAACAGTAAAGGCCTGAAGAATCTTGTCCAGATTATTTTTATCGTCGACTTCAGCAACCGTCAGATGTGGAACAACATCACCGAATTTACCCTCATAAGGAAGAGATTCAGGAAAGTTGGTCACAACAGCATCGGCTAAATCTTTGAATAATTGCTCGGGCTCAGGCTTCAAGTAGATCACAGTAGGAAAACAGCAAATCTCGCTCAAAAAACAATGAAAGGGCTCGAATCTTGAAAATATCGCTCGCAAATTCTCAATCTGTCGAGCCTGTTCCTTCGGATCTACTTGGAAGGGATAATTAATAGTGATGTGAGCGGCCACGCCTTCACTCGCCACTGGATCGTACTTCTCTCGAAAAGCCCCGACCAATTCTTCGGCTTCTGGAACCAGCACGACTAATGCAGATTCGAAATCCAAAATTGAATTATCGGCCAGCTTCAATGATCTCCTTGAGAATTTCGCCCATGCGATAAACCTCTTCAACGGTGTTGTAGTGCACCCCACCGATGCGCACCATACCGCCGCTGTCTTCAACCCCCAATCGCTGAGTTACTGCCAGGGCGTAGTAGTTACCATGCCAAACCTGGACGCCGCGCTCCCCGAATGCCTCAGCCAGTTCCCTGGGATGGAATCCATCCACGTTAATCGAAAAGGTCGGTACGCGCTCATCCAAACGACTCATGTCTGTGGGGCCGTAGATTGTCACTTCTGGGATTGATGCCAACACCTCCAGCAGGGCGCGATTGATCTCGAACTCATAAGCTCGAATAGCAGCCATGCCCTGGCGCAAGCGCAACGCTCTACCACTGTAATTCTCTTGATAGCGTGCTAGAAGATCGCCACCAAACTGCTCACCCAGCCATTCGAAGTATTCCAACGCGCCCAGCACCCCGGCAATGCCCTCATGGTTGGAGGTACCCGTTTCCCATTTGCTGGGTGGGTCTTTGGGGGCAGGCCGAACTTTATACGCGTTAAGATCCTCCAGAAGGTCATAGCGCCCATACAAAATGCCTACATGCGTGGAAAACCATTTATAAGCTGATGAAACTAGAAAATCGCAGCCGAGCTCCTGCACATCGGTGATGCCGTGGGGTGTGTACTGCACGGCGTCGATGAACACGAGTGCACCAACATCCTTGGCCATTTTGGTGATGCTCTTGACTGGATTGATCGTCCCTAAGGCATTGGAGGCATATCCCACTGCGACGAGTTTGGGCTTCTTCTCCAAAGCGCGCTCCATGCTATCTCGGTTTAAGGTGCCTGTTTCGACATCGAAATCCACCCAATCGACCTCGCAGCCGCGTTCCTCAGCGATCAATGTCCAAGGAGTGATATTGGCATCGTGATCCATGCGTGTGACCAAAAAGCGATCGCCTGGGCTGAACAGATGCGCCAGCGAGCGGCTGAAGTGCAATGCCAAGGTGGTCATGTTGCCTCCAAAGACAATCTCCTCATCCCTGGCAGCATTGTAGAAATCTTTGCAGGCTGCCCGCGCTTCATCGATAACTCGGTCAGACTCGCGCGCGGTCTCGAACGCCCCGCGCCGGTTGGCATTCGTGTCAACCAGGTATTTCGTCACACGGTCGAGCGTCTGCTGGCATACTTGTGTGCCTGCAGGGTTGTCGAGGTAGATCAAATTCTTATTGGCTACAGCGGGAAATTGAGATCGAACAGCGGAAAGATCTAGGGTCATGGAAAGCCTCTCTTCAAGAATGTGTTGGTAAGCAATGTGGAGGAGCTAGGAAATATTGGCAATTCAACCTTTTCAGGTGCATTTTGCCAAGGAAGAAACGGTCTACCATTGAGAGAATTCTCTAAATGTCAAACCTAATCTTCCGGCAATCTGTCGATGAACTCGTCGATTTTTTTGGCGATCTGCCCAATCCAGGTATCGGGATGATGTTTGGCCAAGTACTGAACAAGAACAACAAACCCCACAACCAACGCAATCCCCAAACCAATTAGCATCAATCCTAAACGATTGTCCATAGAACGCTCCATTGACAAGTCAATCGGGCATGGACATTATAATGAGAATTGTGAAGAATTGGAACGTTACGCGTGAATTATTCTTGCCGAGTATTCGCTAAACTCTTTTCGCTCTCCCCCAATTGCCACCCTGTTTGTATATCATGTACCACTTCCATGAAGGGGCGCTGAGTAACAAAGGCACATTCGATCGATACGATCAATGCATCAATCGAGTTCAGCATATGCAGCGCTTCTTCCAGTTCAGTGGTGGAGCACGAACTGCGACTCGCGATTGTATCGATCAGAGCTTGGTACATGCCATACTCCTTGAAAATTGTCCCCCAAAATAATTTCAACATATATTCAGACTTAATTTGTCCGAATATAACAGGAATTAATTTGCATGTCAAGCGCACCTACCTCCAAAAAACCTCCCGCTGGTGGAGGTTTTCTGGATATCAAAGGAGGAGAAGAAATGAAGGAATCTCATGTATAGAATATCAATTTCTACAAATTTGTCCGTAAAATGTGAATTAACAAGAACTAACGTTCCTGCAAAGGGAAAAAGAAAAGACCGCAAAAATTTGCGGTCTTTGGTCGGGGTGCAGAGATTTGAACTCTGGACCTCTTCAACCCCATTGAAGCGCGC
>CAYWIC010000268.1:0-3644 GCA_964458115.1 uncultured Anaerolineales bacterium
CCCTCACGACGAACATCTCTTCATTCCCGAAATTGTTTCTTGATCATGCACTAGGAAACTCGAATCTGATAAATGTCCTGACTAATAATTACCCGCTTCGAGCAGTTGACACCAAAAAGGCTGAACCAAGCACTCGATGCAGAAATCCACTGCGACGATATCCGCACCTAAGCTCGAATTCTAGGAATTCTCATACGCCACGAAGACGGCGTTGACCGTACAGTTGAATTCATCACTAACCACATCAATCCCTAAAGATTGTCTTCATTTAGTGTTATTCTTTATCCACAATTCGGAGGAATAGAGAATCTTGAACCAAATCATAGAATGGCTATCAGGTGGCGACCGGCGCTCAGATGGCGCTTCTGATGAAGTAGTATCCCTGGTCTTGGAGACTCCGCAGGTTTTTGCTGACCTTTATGAAGCTCTCCACTATTCAGATGGTGTCGTTCGAGGGCGAGCATCTGACGCCCTGGAGAAAATTGGCCGTGTCAAACCGGAACTATTTTATGACCATATTCCAGAGATCATCAAAGTCTCCAAAGAAGATGCAAATTTCGAAGTACGCTTTCACCTGGCGATGTTATTGGGTCATCTGGCTCTGTATGATGAATACATTACTGATATCTCCTTTATGCTAAGAGAGCTGCTTAATGATAGGACTGCCTTCGTCAAAAGTTGGACGATTGCCAGTCTGTGTATTATTGCCAGACTTTACCCTGAAATGAAACAGCCCATTATCGAATGGGTCAGTGCACTGGATGGAGACAAGAGCATTGCAGTTCGTACTCGCGTCCGCAAAGGTCTTGAAGTGTTACTTGACGAAAACACTCCATTTCCTCCTGGTTGGGTGAAGGGCGAGCAACTGAAAGAACTGGTTGAGCAAAAAGGAGACACATCATGTTAACCATCACCGATAAGTGGAAATCAACTTACCCTGGAGCATCTGTGGGCATTCTGGTTATGAATGGCGTAACCAATCCTACATCTCATCCAGAATTAGATATCGTCAAAGCCGAGGTCGAAGCAAATTTACGTGCCCAATTTGGGCACCTCGACCGTGCAGGTTTACGGGAAACCTCCACACTGAAGGCGTATCACACCTATTACAAAATCTTCAAGAAAACCTATCATGTGCAACTTCAACTCGAGTCCATCATCCATAAAGGCAGATCGATCCCCAGCGTGGCGGCCTTGGTTGAGGCCATGTTCACCGCAGAGCTCAAAAATCAGCTCCTTACAGCCGGCCACGATCTGGACATCGTCCAGCAACCCATCGGAGTCTATGCTGCAGAAGGCGATGAAACATTCATGCGCCTCAACGGCCAGGAGCAGCAGCTCAAAGCGAGCGATATGTATATTGCTGATTCCCAAGGAATCCTTTCTAGTGTGATCTACGGACCAGACCGGCGCACGGCCATCAGCCCCCGCACCACACGGGCACTATTTACAATTTACGCACCACCAGGGATCGAAACCTTTGTGGTGCAATCCCATTTGCAGGATATTGAGACTTATGCTAGGATGATTACTCCTGAGGCAACAACCGACGTTTTGGAAATCTATAGTGCTTAGCAAAAATAGTATCTTAGCGCGCTTACCTTGGTTGGCAATCCTGCTCGCAGTCCACGCGCTTTATTTCCCCATCAATCGCACAATGCAGGGAGGTTGGCTGCTGATCACCCCTTGGGATCGGTACGTTCCATTTTGGCCCATCTGGGCTATCCCGTATCTGGCAAGTATGGGATGGTGGGTCGTATGCTATATTTGGGCATATCAAAAAATGGACACCAGACGTTTTCAATGCTTGGTAATCAGCATGATTTTCACACTACTAACAAGTTATCTGGTGTTCATATTCTTCCCTACATATGTTGAGAGACCCATCGTTCATGGCAACAGTTGGCAATATGAATTGATCCAGGGTGTTTTCAATAATGATCGCGTCAATAATGCCTTTCCAAGCGGTCATACCTACACCACAATGATTATTCTGTTTTACTGGTGGGAATGGCGACCCCGGCTACGCTGGTTGTGGGTGCTGATTGCTGCAATCATCCTATTATCGACCCTCTTTACAGGACAGCACCATCTCTTAGACCCAATTGGAGGGATCATTTGGGCCTGGGTAGGGTATCGAGTTGGTGCATGGTGGATGAATCAAAATTGGAAAGGGTCACCTTGATCAGAGATCGAGCTTGGGTATGGCATGGCATCTGGATCTTTAGCCTGATCTTTTCAGTGGGAATTTTCAGCTTGTATGCCTGGTTACCAACTGATGGCGCTACGGGGGATATGAAAAGTTTTACTCCCCAAGGCTATCTCGTCCAATGGATTATCGAACCTCGAACAGGAGGTCTTCAGCAAAACGATATCATTCTTCGGGCGGGTGAGTATGGCTATGAGGATTGGTTAGCAGGTGGTGAACAAAATCCGGCTTGGCTCACCGGAGCATCGATCCAGTATGAAATCCTGCGAGACAACAAGCCTTTGACGTTGAGTATCGAGCTTAACCCGCTTTCCATCCGTTCGGTTTTGGGACATTGGTTGATCCAGTTATTTGCAGCACTCTGCTACTTCATCATAGGGCTCTTTGTATTCTTGAAACAGCCACAGCAGCACGGGGCGCGTCTATTTATGCTCTTTAGTGTAAGTCTGGCATTGCAATATGTGGGGGATGCCTACAATTTCCAATTTGCGGCCATTCCCTGGCGCTGGCCATTTTGGATCCAATTCTGGTTCGAATTTATTATCTTCTCGATCAGTTTGGCAACGGTTTGCTACTTCACACTTGTATTTCCAAATAAACACCCCTTTCTCCATCGTTATCCGATCTTAGTGCCAGCGATTTTGTACCTTTTGCCTTTATTCCTGATCGGCGCGTCATTTCTGTTTTCATCTGACATTAGATTGGCAATGCTGCGGGCCAATAATATCTCCTGGTGGTCTGCCATTATTCAAATTATTCTAGCAATCAGCTTTGGGATTAGATCTTATATCAAGGATAACGATCCAGTAGCTCGCGCTCAAATTCGCTGGATTCTATTTGGTGCAACCTTTGGTGTTGCCCTGGCTATTCCTGGCTATATTCTCCCATTGATCCTGGGAATGTCGCCTTTCTTTCATCATCCCATCTTGATGATCGCAATTGGGTATATGATCGTATTTTTAGGCATTAGCATTCTGAGATATCGTTTGTTCGATATCGAGATTGTAATCAATCGCACGCTGGTTTACACTTCATTGACTGTAATTCTGGGCAGCATATACTTCGCGATTGTTAGCTTGTCGACATACTTGATAAATTCATTTCTCCAACGTGAAAATGAGACCCTGGTCGTATTCATTGCAACCTTGAGTATCGCTTCAGTATTCATACCAGTTCGCGCGCGCACTCGGTATTTTATCGACAGGGTATTCTATCGCTCGAAAGTTGATTACCAAATATTAACTAGCGAGCTGAGTGAGCGTCTATCCACAAGCATTCTTCCAGACCAGCTTGCAAAAATATTTACAGAAGAGCTTCCACGTCGATTACAAATCAGGTGGGCCTCCCTGGCTATTTTGGATGTCGAGGGGGATTTTTTCACATCCGTTGGGAATGGGGAGCGTACTTCTATTACTGCCTCCCACCAAGTTGCTAT
>CAYWIC010000269.1:0-3565 GCA_964458115.1 uncultured Anaerolineales bacterium
CATTCGGGCATTTGATGAAGGTGCAGATGGGGTGATTGTATTAGGATGCCATATCGGTGAATGTCATTATGATACTGGCAACCATCGTACTGCAAAAAGGATACCGGTGCTGCAGAACTTATTATCGTTCGTAGGCTTAGAACCGGAGCGCTTACGTTTGGACTGGGTTTCGGCATCGGAAGGGGACCGTTTTTCCCGGATCGTTACCGAATTCACTGAAACGATCCAGGAATTGGGGCCAAACAAATGGGGTGATGCCTACCGAGATGAATTTCGTGCTGCTTTGGTTGGTGAGGTACCCGAGCTGGAGGTCCAATAATATGAGCACAGATTTGCTTCAAGACCACGCCAAGGACATCCTCTCTACTGGAAAGGTTGACTGCATCATTGGGTATGAAGTCGGCCCGCGGCAATGGACAAGGCCGGTATTCATTTACGAGCCTGATGAAGTGAGCAAATTAGTTTGGAATCAACATTGTGCCCATAATCTGACCACCTACCTGGCTTCGAAATTATCGGAAGAAAACGAGCGAGTTGCAGTGGTATTGAAGCCGTGTGATGCTAAATCGTTCAATATGCTTTTGGCCGAAAACAAGCTAGATCGCCAACAAGTTCATATCATCGGGATGGTGTGTACTGGGCTGTTAGATGATGATGGGGAAAAACAGAGTCGCTGCATCGATTGCAGTCAGCAACAACCGAACGTCTATGATTATTTGATTGGCGATCCAGACACTGAGACTGATGATACTGCGAGTTTGGATGGAAATCAGGGGTTTGCGGAGATCGAAGAGCTGCTTCCCGCAGAGAGGGCAGAATTTTGGATAGAGCAATTCGATCGCTGTATCCGATGTTATGCCTGTCGCCAGGCCTGCCCATCATGTAATTGCCCCACTTGTTTGTATGAGCGAGATGATGCTTTGTGGGTTGGAATGAAGAGTGGGATAAAAGAGAAAAGGGCGTTTCATCTTGGACGAGCGATGCACCTGGCTGGTCGTTGTGTGGGGTGCAATGAGTGTGAGAGAGTTTGTCCAATGGAAATACCCATCAGCTTGCTAAACCAAACCCTGGCAAATGAGCTCCAGGCTCAATTCGATTATATTGCTGGCAATGAAGTGCGGCTCTCACCGCTTATCGGGCCCAACCTTGAAAAGGAACAAAAAGCATGAAATTCATATCAAGTCATGCGTTAATCGCTTTGCTGCAGAAAATCTTGAATGATGAGGTTTTGTATGCCCCTGTGCTGGTTGGGGGAGTGGCGCTTTATCAAGAGGTAGAGCATGTTGATGATATTTTCTGGGACTTCACACGTACGGTTACATCTGTGAAGGAAGTGGTTTATCCACAGACCGAAACATTGATGGTCATTTCGGAGAACGGCAATAATATATCGGTTCAAGAAAATATTTCAAACCAGAAAAGCGTTGTTTTTGGGGTGCGATCTTGCGATGCCCGTGGGATGCAAACCCTTGATGCAATGTTCTTACATACAGATCCTATTGATCGATACTACGCTGCACGCAGAGAAAATGCCGTATTGATTGGGCTGTCTTGTTCTGAAATGTTGGAGACATGTTTTTGTACAAGCATGGGAGGGGGTCCTGATGATCCGAGTGGTATGGATATCATGCTGACCGCGGTTGAGGGTGGCTACCTGGTAGAGATCATGAGTGATGCCGGGGCAAAATTGCTAGAGGGTATAGAGATTAGCGAGAAGGCAATAGACAAACCAGAACCGCCCATCCAAAGTGTGGTTGACGTCCCGGAAGTTGAAAATATCCAAAACATTTTTGCTTCAAATGTATGGATGCGGGAAGGCGAGCGGTGTCTAAGTTGTCGAATATGCGCTTATGTGTGTCCAACCTGCCGTTGTTTTGATATTCAGGATGAGAGCATGTCTTCCGCGAATGGTGATAATCAGAGCTTCAGGTTGCGGTGTTGGGATAGCTGCAGTAGCCATGCATATCGACAGATTGCTGGGGGACATAACCCAAGAGAGATCAAGGCCGACCGATTGCGAAACCGAATATTGTGTAAGCTGAAATATTATGCAGAACAGTACGACGGCCCGTTGGCCTGTACCGGATGTGGGCGATGTATCTCTGCTTGCCCGGTCAATATTGATATCACCGAGATCATGGGGGCTTTACTGGAAGTGGAGGCAATATGATCCAGGAACTTGGGAATGACTCCTTGCAGCCATTGATTGGCAAGTTAGTTCAAGTTCAAGACCTTGCACCGGAAATCAAGATGTTTGGTGTTGAGTTGGAAAATGGTGCTGGGCAACAATTCAAGAAGTACGAACCCGGACAGTTTGCTTTCATCTCTGCCTTTGGCACCGGCGAGGCGCCTTTTGGCATCGCATCGACTTCTGATCGAGGGGATGTGCTTGAATTTGCTGTTCAGCGCTTGGGATCAGTGACAACTGCCTTGCATGAAATGGCTGAAGGTGATCAGGTTGGTATCCGAGGACCATTGGGAAATGCTTTCCCAATGGAAATATTTGAAGGGAAGGACCTTCTGGTTATCGGTGGCGGCATCGGGGCGGCTCCATTACGCCCAGTGATCCATTCGGTGTTAGATAATCAAGAGAAATTTGGGGAGATGAATATTCTGATGGCTGCAAGGGATCCTTCTCTGCATGTCTTTCATGATGAATATGAAACATGGCAGGAGAGCAACAACACCAATTTGCATCTCATAGTGGATCAGGCTGATGATGATTGGGAGCATGATGAAGGCTTGATTACAGAATTGATCCAAAGGGTTGCTCCATCTGCTAAAGACACAGTGGCAATTGTTTGTGGCCCCCCCATCATGATTTACTACGTTAGCAAGTTACTGAATGAGATTGGATTCAAAGGGGAGCAGCAGTATGTTACCCTGGAAGCAAGGATGCATTGTGGGATAGGCAAATGCGGCAGATGTAACATAGACAAAACATTGATTTGCGTCGACGGCCCTGTTTTTTCTATGGATCAAGTGGATGCTTTTTCAGAGAGTTATCTATAACCAATAAAAGATCTAAGAAAGCTTGGGGTCTCTGGGAAACACCGTGGGACTATCCAGATGTAGGGGTGAGTGGGGTGCGGAGCACCCCACTCACCCCTACATCTGGGGGATCACCCCGGTAATTCCTAGAGTACCAAAGCTAGAATACCTTGATCTTCGCTTCAATTCACTACCGATTCCTGAGGAAATCTTGGAAAAAATAGACGAACCACAATTGATCATTAGCGCATATTTTGAACGGGTTGGACTCGTAGCATAAGTGTAGATTAGGGTCGTATGCTCATCAATTGAATATTGCGATTGATCAGCCTTCCACCGATGATCTCAGTCAGGTTCTGCAGAAGTATATACCCCTGATCCCGGTTCTCATCCATTAAAGCCAACATCTATTTTCCATCAAAACCTAGCGCCTTTGAGGGTCCTTCTGCTATTGCCCCCATGGTATAGATATTGGGCTTTACCAAAGCAGACCAACCGATGATCTCCCCCCGCATGTATGGGTTCAGCCGATCAATGATATGATCACGATACATGATCGTCAATGCGATTTTTC
>CAYWIC010000270.1:0-3557 GCA_964458115.1 uncultured Anaerolineales bacterium
GTGTTCCATTGATCTTGGCTGATGAATTGGTTGGGTTTTTATCGCTAGGAGGGAAGCATTCTGGAGATGCTTACAACCGTGATGAGTTACGCTTATTTAATACTCTTGGGCGACATGCATCTGTGGCTGTTGAAAACAGTCGCTTAATTCAGGTAAAGGAGCATCAGGCCCGAGAGCTTGCCAGCTTGCATACATCTGAAAGAGAGCAGCGTTTATTTGCGGAAGCCTTGCAGAAAGCTGCTGCGATCGTCAGCAGCAGCTTGAATTTCGATGAAGTCATGGATCATATTCTCGATCAATTAGGAAGGGTAATTGTTGGGGAGACTTCCAACCTGATGCTTGTCGAATCAGACACAGCGCGCATCGTGCGCTGGCGCGGTTATGAAAAATCACCCATTGCTGAAGACATCACTAATTTCTCGATTCATATTTCGGGGTATACCTCCTTCGTCGAAATGATCGAAACCGGCCACGGCATAGCGATAGGCGACACTCATGATAATCCCAATTGGACCCCCCGCAAAGGCTGGGAGTGGTTGCGCTCTTACGTGGGTGCACCCATCCTGATCGATGGAACAGTCGTTGGATTTTTAAATGTCGATGGTAAAAATCCTAATCAATTCGATCAGATGGACGTCCAACGGCTTGAAGCCTTTGCGTATCCGGTCGCAGCGGCAATCCAAAATGCTCGCTATTACGAGAAAGTCATATCAGCCCTGGAAGAAAAAGAAGTTCTTCTAAAAGAGATTCACCATCGGGTCAAGAACAATCTTCAAGTAGTTATCAGCCTGCTCAATTTGCAGATCAAACAACTGCCAGATCGCCAAGTCAACAATATTTTTTTGGATAGCCAAAACAGGGTTCGCTCCATGGCATTGGTTCACGATAAACTCTATCACTCAGAGACCTTATCAAATATTAATTTTGCAGAATACATCGAGGATCTCGTAGACCATATTTTCCAGAGCTACAACATCGACTCTAGTCTAATTCAGGCGACGATCGAAGCCGAGGACATCATTTTGGATATTGATTCTGCCGTTCCATGTGGGCTCATAGTAAGTGAATTGATCTCCAATTCATTGAAATATGCTTTCCCGAACCAACAACATGGTGAACTCAGGGTCGGGTTGACATGTGATCAAAACCATCGAGTTATTCTAATGATTGCTGATAACGGTATTGGGATGCCCGAGGGTGTTGATTTGGGAAATTCATCCACCCTGGGATTGCAATTGGTCTGCACGCTAACCGAACAACTGAATGGTGATGTTGAGATTATCCCCTCAGATGGCACTGCTTTTAGAGTGCAATTTGAGATTTAGAAATTCAAGGATTTTTCGTATTATGAAATCTATTTCCAATCTTATTATTCTCTTTGGTTTCATTCTCTTAGCACCAATTTATACAAATGGATCGGATATGCCAATAACCCAAGCAGGCTCTTTCACCAATTCCCACAGTGATGATCGTATGCTCCTGGTACTCTCAGCTCCATCGATCGATGAGACATACTATGAAGAGGTCTTTGACCAGATCATTCAGTTCGACATCGCCTACGCCAAGGCTGTTATGGGGCATGACAATATCATTGTCCTGGCTGATAAAGAAACGCTACCATACCTTCAAGATGATTTGCCCGATGACATCCTCCTGGAAGCCGACGTCGCCGATATTTGGATGCGCGATTTCACCACTGTGATCCCTTCACGCATGGTGCAATTCTCATACACCCCAAGTTATCTCAGCAGGTCGACCTCGATGTATATTCAATCCAGTTTCAACCGGTTTGCAGCCCAACACGCTTTAGAGTTTGAGAAAAGTGAGCTCATCCTCGATGGCGGCAACGTAGTCGATAACAACCTAGACAAGATCATCGTCACTGAGCGCATCCTCGAGGATAACCCCGATTGGACTCGGGATGAGATTATTGAAGAACTCAAATATATATTAGACGTCGAACATGTCGCCATCATTCCACAAGAAGAAGGTGAACCCATGGGTCACGCCGACGGCATTGTGATGTTCGTATCTGAGGAAACAGTGGTGGTAAACACGTATGGTGAACCTTTCCGCACAGATGTGATCTTAGCGCTGAAGGCGGATTTACCTGATATCAACATCTTGGAGATCGAGGCTGAATATTCTCTTGAAATTTGGAAGGATTTTGTCTCTGCGTGCGGGATCAATCTCAATTCAACGGTCACCAGCAATTACATTTACATGCCCGTATTTGGGAATTCCAATGACGAGAAATCCATAGATGCCATCGCAGCATTAACTGACAAAGAGATCATCCCTATCAACGCCGAGGGGGTTTGTTTTATGGGTGGCAGCGTGCGCTGCCTGAGCTGGCAAGTGACTGGCGAGAACGCCCGCAAGCTCATCGAAGCCGCGCGAAAATAAAACCCCCGAGGGTATTCGCCCGCCCCAAAAGGACTGATGCTTTGGTCGCCGCTATCACATATCCATCGGCACAAAGGTAAGCGCCTCGCCATCGGAGCGAAAGATCATCAATTGATCAGCAGACAAACGATAGTTTTGGGCATCCCAAATGAACTCCATGATCAATTGCTCTTGCTCCATGACTCCCTCAGGATCAAGACAGGCCATCAAGGTGATGGCAACATTCTCAAAGTGGATCATTCCGCCGGATATGGAATATTCTCCGCTGAATGTATTGCAACCAGCCGATCCTTGGACCTGACCATTTTCGAACTCTGCTGTAATGGTGGTTCCAGGAATCGGGCGTGATTTGCGGTAGGCGAAAAGTTTCCAGGATGTGCCATCCAATGGGTCTGACATCGTATCTTCGTTACCAGTGCAAGATGTTAGGACCCAGGCCAACGCCAGAATGAATAGCAAGATAATTAGATTGAATTTTTTCATCATTTCGTTCCTTTCGTATACAATCAAAATGACGGTAAACGAGGCAGAAAAGTTCCCAACTTGAGATCTACTTATGGACGAAATTACATGGGCAACCCCGATATACAAATTTTTACGCCTTTGCAATGCCAGCAACCTAGAAAAGACTGTGCTTGATTGCGGTGCCGGGGGGAAACAACCCCCGCTCTCGCTGTTCTATCAATCTGGCTACAACACCTATGGCATCGAAATCGCGGAGCCAGCCCGGACTGAATCAGCATCATTTTGCCAGGAAAACATGATGCCCTTGCAGATTTTCCGTGGTGATATGCGAGCGATCCCATTCGAGAATGGGTATTTCAGTTTCGTTTATTCTTTTAATGCCATCATGTTCATGACTAAACCTGATATTGAGGTTGCCATGACTGAGATCGAGAGGGTTCTCAAACCAGGTGGATTGGTCTATGTCAATTTCGAATCGGTGGACGATCCGGACGATAGCGTATTCTGCGAAACTGCACCCGCTAAGGATCTGCTCAAAAGCACTCGTTTCGCTAAACACACAGACTATGAAGCGGACGCATATTTTGAGAATTTCGTGATCTTGCGCAAAGAAAAACGTTGGATTGAAAAATTGGGTGGTCTCCCGTTTAAGTGTTGCCAGTTTTAGGAATGGGCACAGGCACACG
>CAYWIC010000271.1:0-2014 GCA_964458115.1 uncultured Anaerolineales bacterium
CGGGACCGCTGCCCCAGGTGTGGTGTCTCAGGTGGATCGACCACCAGATGCCGATGTACTTCCCCGGCTTCACCCAAGAGACGTCTCCCAACCTATTGGACTCGTTGAGATTAAGCGCTAAATAGGAGGTGATCAATCCACCAGGTGTTTCTGCAATCTGCAGCGTACGCCAAGGCGTTCGATGGGGGCTTTCGGCACGGACCTTGACTCGCTCGGGGTCTGTGCGGAAGGGAGTCAGATCGCATTCCAGGCCGCGCTCTCCACTCTTTGCTAGAACCATGGCAGCATAGTCAGTCAGGTTCGCTTCGTGGATGGCCAGATACAACCCCTCGGCAGTCTCCAGGGTCAGGGGTGTGTGCACCTTTTTGAGCGCGCTGACTGGCGACCGTTGATATTCATACTCATAGCGGTGCTCGCGATATGCCGGGATCCACCACGCTTGATGGTCGGCAGCGAGGTGAAACTCAGTCTGTTCATCGACGATCTCAAAGGTTGTCAGATTAGGCTGTTGGGGGAATTCGTAACGGAAGCCCAGGCCATCATCGAAGACTCGAAAGATGAGGATAAGTTCGCGCTGTAAGTCAGCTTCTTCCTGTAAGTGAAGCTTCATTTCGTTGTAATGATTACGGATGAAACGAACTTCACCCCAGGGTTGCTCCCAGGTTTCATCGAAGGTGCTAAACTCGATGTTTTTTAAAATGAATCCCTGGTTTAAGGGCGCACCATCTTTGAACACAAATCCCAACCTGGAAGGCTCTACGATCGTTCTATTCTCGAAATTTACTAGGTATGAAGGGGCACCGCGATCATCCAACGAGAACTCTACTTTGATTTGGCCGTCTGGGGATTTAACGATTGTGTCAGTGTTTGTAGGCATGGGGTTGCAGCTTGTGAGAGCAAAAAGGAGTAATATGTAAAGAAGTAGATGGAGGGGATTCATCGTTTTGTATTATACGATATCCGCCCATCTATTGTTTGGGGTCTCTGGGAAACGTAGCGGGATAATCTAGATTTAGGGGATCACCCCGGAATTCCTAGAGATCCGGCGCGCCAAGGGCGTCTGCGTTCAATTTGTAAGAATTTCAAACAATACGCAAAACTTTGGCCCCTCTAATTTTTCGGGTTTTTAGCTCTACCAAGGCCTGGTTGGCATCTTCCAAAGCGTATTCCTGGATTTCAGGCTTGATGCCCATCTCAGCGGCCAATGCAAGGAATTCGCTAACATCGCGACGGCAGACATTGGCAACACTCTTGACCTCTTTTTCCATCCACAGATGAGTCGGGTAATCTAGCCTGAGCAGATACTCTTTATCGATCTCTTCCTTGCGGATGGCATTGATCACCAACCTGCCTCCAGGAGCCAGATTCTTCAAAGCCTCGACCACAGGTTTCCAGACCGGTGTCGTGTCGATGATGCTGTGCAATTTTTCTGGGGATACATCTTGTGTGCCGCCCGCCCAAACTGCTCCTAACTGGCGGGCAAATTCTTGCTCGCTCTCACTGCGCGCGAAGACGAATACCAGGGAATTGGGAAAACGCTGTGCTACCATCTTAAGCACCAGGTGCCCGGATCCCCCAAAGCCGGTCAGGCCCAGGTTTTGGCCATCTTGAAGATTCGTCAGCCGCAGGGAGCGATACCCAATCGCGCCCGCGCACAAAAGGGGCGCAGCCTCAGCATCTGAAAAATTATCGGGGATGGGGAAAACAAAATCCTCAGGCACAGTCATAAATTCCGCATAACCGCCATGGGCGTCACGACCGGTCGCTTTGAAATCCGGACAAAGATTTTCGTTTCCAGCCAGACACTGCTCACATTCCTTACAGGCTGAATAGATCCAGGCCACTCCCACCCGGTCTCCACTATTAAATCGTTTTGCCTCTGCACCAGATGCCAGCACACACCCCACAACCTGATGGCCGGGTACAACAGGGAGTATCGGGGGTGGTGTACGGCCTTCAATCTCGTCCAGCTCGGTATGACAGACTCCACAAGTAGTAACCCTAATCAAAACTT
>CAYWIC010000271.1:2114-3488 GCA_964458115.1 uncultured Anaerolineales bacterium
ATCTCGTCCAGCTCGGTATGACAGACTCCACAAGTAGTAACCCTAATCAAAACTTCTCCATCTCCCGGGATCGGTTCGGGGATATTGCTGAGAATCAGGGGGATCTGATTTGTGCGCAGATCGGTTAGCTGATTGAGCAGCATGGCTTTCATAGTTCAAGGCCTCTATTCGCCCGCAGAACTCGCAAGGCTCGCAGGGTAATCCATTTACTAGGCTGACCTTTCTTTTCGACATCGATCCACATCTTCCCATTGAGAGATTTTTCCATCTTCCACCGACCAAATTCGTCGCGCTTGCTCTGTAAAAAATCCTTGGCATTGGCCAACCGGGGGTCGTCACCATATCCCGCTGAAGTCAGGACTTCCAACACTTCCAGGACATCGCTGCGGTAGCTTAGTGGAAACCCGAACTGGAACCAGGTCTTGTTGACGCGATCGACATAGGGGTAATCTGCTTCCGAGGGATCGCGACTGAGCAAGAATTCGATGCTTTTCGCGATCGCATCCTGGATGGCTGGCGTCCGGCGATGTTTAGGGACCTCAACCAGACCTTTGAGCGATTTCACCGCACCCCATGCGCAAGGTTGCCCATCATTGTACGCACAGGCGAAGCCCGAACCTGACGTGCCCGATTTGTAATAGCGAATATCATCATCTCCCAGTATCGCTCCCGAGGCCCAACCGATGGCGACTTCGAGCCGAAAATCATCAGCATATCCCAGCTGCGATAGTGCAGCGATTAAATCTCCGTTTAAGCAGTGGATGACTTTGCTGGGGATTGGATTACGATTCATTGAAAAAGCGCCATTGGCGGCAACACTGTGCTTCCAAACGTATTCACAGCCTTTGCGCACGCGTTCATCTTCGGGATCGGCGCCCAGAAAAGCCAAGAACATCACCTGCCAGATGGATCCCCGGTAGCTGGGCGTGTACCCTCCTCCAGGCCGCACCCAATAGCCCTGGGGAGATTGGGCTTCCAAAATAGCAGGCACCGGCCCTGAGGACATGATCTCCGCTTTGGCCTGGATCAACTCAGGGTCCTTCTCAGAACGTCCTACCAGATCTCGTAGGGTGAAGTAGCGCACGCCCGGATTGTCTGGGTCGCGCTCTAGCAGCCAATCAAGCAATTCATTTTCAAAGTAAGCAGATTGATTCATGTTGTCAGTTTCCTGCGTCGCGCTACCCACAATCCAGTAAGAGGGAAAATTAGCCATGGTAAGACATAATAAACTGTCAGATACCAAAACTCCCACAAGAAGCGAATCCCAAATCCCAGATACCAACCACAGTTCAAAAGATCATAGAAAAATAGCGGTATGCAAAGGCTTTGGTGCATAAATCCGAAAGGCAGCTATAATAGGCGCAATGATTTTCT
>CAYWIC010000272.1:0-3420 GCA_964458115.1 uncultured Anaerolineales bacterium
GATGACGATAAGTCCGGGTAACTTCGACAACAACCGTCTTCTGCATTTTGTCGCTTACGACAATTCCGGTTAAACGACGGCGATTATTCATGCTTCACCTTCCATTTCAGCTTCGCGATCCCGCTCATTGAGAATTGTCTTAAAGCGGGCTATCTGTCGGCGGACATAGCGCAATCTGGTGAAATCCACTAACTCACCAGTGGCCTGCTGAAAGCGGAGGTTCATCAGCTCTTCACGATCTGCATCCATCTGTTCACGGATTTCGTCGGTAGATAGTTCTCGTACTTCTGCTGCTTTCATCCTACTCTCCTGCTACCGAATCACTGGCGATAATTCTGGACTTCACAGACAATTTGTAGGAGGCTAACTTCAATGCTTGTTTAGCCACATCTTCTGGAATGCCACCACCAATTTCAAACATAACACGGCCGGGCTTCACAACTGCGGCCCAATATTCCACTGCCCCTTTACCTTTTCCCATGCGGCTTTCAGCAGCACGCTTGGTAATGGGCTTGTCAGGGAAGATGCGAATCCAGACCTTGCCACGGCGGCGCATAGCACGCACCATCGCACGACGGGCAGACTCGATTTGTCGAGCAGACACCCATCCAGGTTCTAGGGCCTGAAGGCCATAATCACCAAAATGGATATCAGATCCTCGCTGAGCTTTCCCTTTCATACGACCGCGCATTTGCTTACGATACTTTACACGCTTTGGCATCAACATAGTTGATCACTCTCTCTGGTACTGAGCTAACAATCTATTAGCTTCAGACTAATTACTCACTAATATAAACGCCTTCAGAAGTTTCAGGCATCTCTTCAATCTCAGGGAAAATCTCTCCCTTATAGATCCACACCTTGACGCCAATGCGGCCATAGGTGGTGCCCGCTTCTGCTACTGCATAATCAATGTTGGCACGCAGAGTCTGGCGTGGCACGCGACCTTCACGCATGTGAATAGTTCGGGCCATTTCCGACCCACCCAAACGTCCAGCAACCTGAACGCGGATGCCTTCGGCGCCTTGGCGCATTGCTTGTCCCATAGCACGCTTCATAGCGCGCGAGAAACTGATACGGCGTTCCAATTGACCAGCAATATTCTCCGCCACCAAGTAAGCATCTAAATCGGGATTTTCGATCTCTTTGATATCAAGATCGATCTTCATCCCAACCAGGGCTTCCAGATCTGTGCGGGTTTGCTTGACATTGACGCCTTTACGCCCGATGAATACTCCGGGTTTGGCGGTGTGAACGACGACTCTCACCTTGCCTGGATAACGTTCGATTTCGACCTGCGATACGCCAGCGCGATCGTTAGCTGCGAAGATCATCTTACGGACTGCGAAGTCCTGATGTAACTGATCAACGTAGTTTTCACCCTCAGCGTACCAACGCGCATCCCAAACACGGTTGATTCCTAAACGAAAACCTATTGGATTAACTTTGCGACCCATAATCTCTCCTGGCGTCTACTCTAATTACCTTCTCGCTCACGAAGAACGACGGTTACATGCGCTGAGCGACGTAGCCATGGCTTGAAACGCCCACGCGCACCAAACTTGCGCCACTTGCGAGTTGGTCCTTGATCTGCGTAAATTTGGTGAATGTACATATCGTTTCGGCTGATGCCAAAATTTTCTTCACCGTTCGCCATAGCTGAAGCGATCAGCTTCGACACAGGCTGAGCAGCTTTATTAGGCGTGAACTTCAAGATGTTCAAAGCTTCAATGACATCTTTTCCACGCACAAGATCAACCACCAAACGCGCTTTCTGCGGAGATATCTGGATATTACTTACATGAGCACGAATATCTTGCGTCATGGCTTTTATCCTTTCCGCTTCTTCTCGACTACATGCCCGCGGTACGTTCGGGTGTGAGCAAATTCGCCCAGGCGGTGTCCGACCATATTTTCCGTGATGTAAATAGGAATATGACGGCGGCCATCATGCACAGCAATGGTGTGACCCACCATCTGCGGGAAAATCACACTAGCCCTGCTCCAGGTGCGAATTACTTTCTTATCGCCACTATCATTCATGGCTTCGACTTTTTTCAACAGTTTCGGGCTAATGAAAGGCCCTTTCTTTAGTGATCGTGACATAATCTCTAGGCTCCTAGTCGGATAGTCTTTCCTCTGGCAGTCTGTATTCTTTAGTAATGTGCCTATCAGACTAACCGATTAAATGACCATCTGACTACTTAGCGACGCTTCCTCCCACTGCGGCGACGACGGATAATATATTTATCTGTCTGCTTGTTGCGGCGGGTTTTCTTTCCAAGCGTCTTCTTGCCCCAGGGGCTTTTCGGGCTGGGCATACCAATAGGAGAACGGCCTTCCCCACCACCATGTGGGTGATCGTTGGGGTTCATCGCCGAACCGCGAACGGTCGGGCGGATTCCCATATGGCGTTTACGACCCGCTTTTCCTAACTTAATGCTGCCATGATCCAAATTGCCTACTTGCCCAATAGTGGCATAACAATTTCGGTGAACCAATCGGATTTCGCCCGATGGCAAGCGCACGTGCGCATAACTGCCCTCTTTAGCGAGCAACTGCGCCGCAGTACCAGCAGAACGAACCATCTGGCCGCCACGTCCAGGCTTCAATTCGATATTATGGATCATCGTCCCTGTAGGGATATGACTGATGGGCATACAATTCCCTGGGCGAACATCAATGTCTGAACCCGTCAAAACCGTATCACCAACCTGCAATCCTACAGGCGCAATGATATAGCGCTTCTCACCATCAGCATAATTCAACAATGCCAGTCGGGCAGTACGGTTAGGATCATACTCAATCGCAGCAACCCGAGCGGGAATATCTCGCTTTTCTCGCTTGAAATCAACAATGCGGATTTTGCGTTTATGGCCGCCGCCACGGTGTCGAACTGTAATTCGTCCATAAACGTTGCGACCAGCGTGTTTATGCCGTTTCACGACCAAAGAGCGCTCAGGCTTCTTCTTCGTGATTTCTTCAAACGTGTAACCTGTTCTACCCCGCATACCTGGGGAAGTCGGTTTATACTTTTTGACTGCCATTACTACCGTACTCCTTCGAAGGCGTCGATGGTATCATCGGGATGAAGAGTAACGAGCGCCTTTTTATAAGCACTTTTACGCACCAGTAGACGACGGCTGAGGGCACGACGACTGCGTTTGGCAGGCAGGATCATGGTGTTGACCCGCAGAACCCGAACATCGAATAAGGTTTCAATTGCATCCTTAATCATCGACTTCGTTGCAGCTTTATCCACCTCAAATGCGTATTGATGTAATTTCGCATACTGGTGACTTGATTTCTCCGTCCACAAGGGGCGTTTCAAGATATTGTAAATGTTAATTGCCATTGCTACCTCTCACCTATCCCAAATGATTCGAAATCGCATCCAAAGCCTGAACAGGGAGGATGAGT
>CAYWIC010000273.1:0-3389 GCA_964458115.1 uncultured Anaerolineales bacterium
ACTCATATTTTATCGAATTCATAAACCCCAGACCAATACGATAGCCAGGCTCTCTGGGAAACGCCGTGGGACTATCCCGAGGTGGGGGTAGGGGGGGTGCTCCGCACCCCACCTACCCCTACATCTGGGGGATCACCCCGGCAATTCCTAGAGAGCCGATAGACACGGATAGTAACAATTTCCTATCTGTGTCTATCTGAATTCATTTGTGGTTGTTTTTTTCTAGTAAACTGGGACGATCCAATCTTCGTAGCCCGTTTTTTTGCCGCGCACCACATCGTTGAACAGTTCCCGCAGACGAGTAGTGATTGGCCCCATCACGCCCGTTCCGACCGGGCGGTGATCGACCATCGTGATAGCAGTGATCTGAGCCGCTGTCCCGGTAAAGAAAAGTTCATCACAAAGGTATACTTCGGTGCGGTCGATAAGACGCTCTTCGATGGGGATATCCTGCTCGCGAGCGGCGATCTCTAGGGCTGAACGCCGTGTGATGCCTTCCAGTACATTCTCGGTGAGAGGGGGCGTAACCAGCACACCATCCCGTACCATGAAGATATTCATTGCACTCCCCTCGGAGACATGACCACCTTGGGTGAGCACCAAAGCCTCATCAAACCCAGCCCGAACGGCATCCGTTTTGATCAGAGCTGAGTTGGCATACGCCCCGGTGATCTTACCGCGCGCCGGGATGACATTGTCATCCACCCGCCGCCAAGATGAAATCGTTACATGCGCGTTGGTGTCTTTCGCTACGTATAATCCAAATGGGATCGCGACGATACTGAGTTCATCCGTCAAGTCATGTAATTTCACGCCAATCATCTCATCGGATTTGAAGATCAAAGGGCGGATATACACATCTTCCTGGTAATTTTCTTTTAACAACAGTTCTTTGACCACATCGACGAGACTCTCAGGAGTGTGATCGAACTCCATACAAAGGATCTTGGCTGAATTCAGCAATCGGCGGAAGTGATCGAAAGGGCGGAATAAATAGAGTTGCTGATCATCAGGGTTCCAATACCCTCGCATCCCAGCAAACGCTCCGGTGCCTTAGTTCAAGGCATGGGTGAGTACACCAACTTTAGCTTCAGAGTATGGAACGATCTTGCCCCTGAAATAAGCGTAATTCGGAAGTGCCACTGCAATGCCTCCTGTATCAATAATTTGGAATGGAATTTCCAGCAGTTGATTATATCGCCTCATCACAAAGGGTCAATAATGAAACCATACGGGTCTCCAGGAATTCCCGTGTTGAATTCCATATTTGGGGGTGCTCGTACAGTTTCTAGATTTCTGGTCAAACATGCTTGAGAAGATTTTGCAGGAAAAAGACCCCAGTCAAATCTGACAAGGGTCTCGAGCGATTGGTAAGTGCTATGCCTCTATGCTAAGGATTTCTACGGATACTGGGGCATCCGCTTTGAAAATCTCAGCAGCATCCATGGAGCCGATCCCGCGCCCAATATGCATGGGTATGGCTACCTTCGGTTGGATGATCTCCGCAGCCTGAACAGCTTCTTCAGCGGTCATCACATAGGTGCCACTGACAGGCAGCAGCGCGATATCTGCCTGAATAGATCCCATTTCTGGGATCACATCGGCATCGCCAGTGTGATAGATGCGCTGCCCACCCAGAGTAATGATGAAGCCAACATGCCCTGCCTCTTTAGGATGGAAAGGATTGCCAGGGCTGCGGAACTTGGTCAGGTTATATGCCGGAACGGTTTCAACGGAAACGCCTTTGACATTCAAGTTGTCACCCGGCTTCATGGTCTCGATTTGCCCCTCGAGCTTTTTTGCAGCAGCTTCGATCGTGACGATTACCGTAGCCTCGTTTTGGATCTTTGCCACATCTTCGGGGGAGCAGTGGTCTTGGTGATCGTGGGTGATCAGAATAAGATCAGCCTCGGGGCTGTGGCCCAACTGCCAGGGGTCAATATAGATCACCAGATCGTCTGCTTCAATGCGGAAACTGGCATGCCCCAACCAGTAGATATTCTCAACCATCGCGTACATTTGCACTCCTTTATACATCATTCTTCAGTATCAACCTGACATTATTATGCCATAGTTCCATGAAATCTAAGAAATGGGTCACTAGAAAACTTCGTAGGGCTTTACAGCTTTAGGGGAGTCCATAAAGTTTACGCATGAAATAGATAATCAGCCAGATATAATGTCATTGCGAGCGAAGCGTGGCAATCGCAATCGTAGTCTGAGATTGCTTCATCCCCTGGCGGGGACTCGCAATGACAATTCGCCCAAAGATCTATCAGCATTCAAGCCGTTGACCTTAAAAAAATAGTGTGGCATAATCGCGCCCAACATCAAGAACCAATCAAAAGCTTTGATGGAAACGAGTAAGCCTGCGAGTGTCTTACGACACATTGGGCTGGCAGCGAACCTGGGAGAGTGCGAGCCAGGGCAGCACCAGCAGGCCCAAAATCCTTCCGGAGCTGTGAACTGAAAGCACACGAGCGTGAGCGAGTAGGGGATCCGGATTTACCCCCGTTACCAAGGTGCGGATATAATCGATAGGACCCATCGACGTATCCAGTTGAGTGCTTGTCGCAAGACAGGAATCCGGGTGGTACCGCGTGAGCCTTTGTCGCTCTCGTCCCAGTGTGGACGAGAGTTTTTGTTTTGCGCGAACGGGTGTATTCCTATCGACCGTTCGCCACCCTAGCACAGGAGTGCTGGGGAAGATGATCACTACTGATCACAGAAGACTGATTACCGGAGTGAAATATGTCCTTCAAACAAGTCCCCAATAAAGTCGATTTTGTTGCTCAAGAGCACGAAACCTTGAATTTCTGGAAGGAAAACAAATCCTTCGAGAAATCTCGCGCCCTTCGTAAAGGCAAGCCGCACTGGTCGTTCATTGATGGCCCAATAACGGCGAACAACCCCATGGGTGTGCACCATGGCTGGGGCCGCACCTACAAGGATCTCTACAACCGCTTTTGGACCATGCGCGGACGCGAACTGCGCTACCAGAATGGCTTTGATTGTCAGGGTCTCTGGGTCGAGGTCGAGGTCGAGAAGGAAAAAGGCTTCAAATCCAAGATGGATATTGAGGAATATGGCCTGGCTGAGTTCGTCAAGGAATGCAAAGCACGCGTGTTGCGCTACGCTGGAGTGCAGACCGATCAATCGATCCGTCTGGGGTACTGGATGGAATGGAACGACCCCGAGAAACTCAATATGCTGGCTGAAAAGCTGCTCGATGACCCCATGCAAGAGATCACTTTCACCGGGCCAAATGGGAAAACTGTCACCGATACCGTCGAGCAAGTGGTTGGTCAGCTCGGATTGGCCCAGCTGGGCGGCAGCTATTTCACTTTCTCTAACGAAAACAACTTCATGATCTGGAAGATGATCAAGAA
>CAYWIC010000274.1:0-3350 GCA_964458115.1 uncultured Anaerolineales bacterium
TAAAATGATGATCAATCGTGACGAAATTCTCGCCGAAATAGATAGGGGTGGTGGCTTTGCCACCACCCCTATCTATTTCGGCGAAATCTCGAATTTGTGAATATGCAAAATTCTGTTGAATCGATTTCACCCCAAAAATTAGAAACTGAAGGAAAAACTGCCTATGGAAATGGGGATTTTTCAAAGGCAGAGAGTTCTTTCACCGCAGCGCAAGCAGGCTACAGCGCTCAGGGGGACCACTTGATGGCCGCGGAGATGGCCAACAATCGTTGTGTAGCTCTCTTGCAAATGGATGACCCCAATACTGCCAAGGCAGCCCTCAAAGCCGTAGATGACACAGTCGCTGTGTTCAAAGATGCAGGAGATCAGACTCGACAAGCACTAGCCCTCGGCAACCGCGCTTCAGCATACGAGGCAACTGGAGATCTTGAACAGGCGATAATTGATTACCAAGAATCTGCCAGCATACTCAAAGAAATAGGTGCAGAAGATCTGCGTATGGACGTGGTCAAATCCCTTTCGTCTTTGCAACTCAAAACAGGGCACTCCATGGAGGCTCTTGCTACAATGCAAGCTGGCGTAAATGGGATCCAGAAGCCGAATCTTTTGCAGCGATTGCTAAAACGCCTCTTGTCGCTGCCCGGTCGGTTGATAGGGCGTTAGCCAGGATAGGTTTGTTGCCATGATGGACATGATCGTGAAAAAAACAACAGACCTCAGTCGCATAAACGTCCGGCCAGCCCAAGAAAGTGATCGCCATAAATTAGCTACCCTGATACATTTCAGCCCGTTCGTGCACAGGCACCTGGGATGGCGTTCCCCCTTAGATTGGCTGGGCATTGAACCTTATTTGGTCGCAGAAAGAGATGACCAGATCATCGCTGCTCTAGCTTGCCCTCCAGACATTCCAGATATCGCCTGGGTGCGGCTATTCGCAGTCTCGACTACCATGCAGGTTGATGATGCCTGGGAGATGATGTGGCCAGTCGCAGATCGCCTGCTGGGCGTAGATACCCCAATTGCCGCTTTGCCATTGCAAAGCTGGTTTCAGAGGCTGCTAGAGAACAGCAATTTCACGCACGCCTATGATGTCGTCATGATGCGCTGGGAAGATCGCGGCCAGCTTATTAAATCGCTTGAATCAAAATTGTCTTATCGCCTCCGCATGATGAACATCGATGATCTCAACGCCATTCAAGACCTGGATAAATCTGCCTTCGACCCTGTCTGGCGTCATTCCATCGAGCTCTTGGAGCTTGCATTTCAGCATGCCACTTGTGCAACCGTTGCCGAAGACCAGTCCGGTATCGTGGGATATCAATTGAGTACTGCCAACAATTCTGATGGACATCTCGCTCGCCTGGCGGTACATCCCCGCGCTCGGCGGATGGGTGTTGGCCATACCTTAGTTCGGGATATGCTGCAAACCTATCGTCGGCGTGGAATCTGCAAGGTGACTGTCAATACCCAAGATAACAACCAAGCCTCCTTATCGTTGTATCAGAAGATCGGGTTTGCAAAGACTGGTGAGATTTACCCTGTTTTCGAGACATATGATTAGTTTACGGGTGTCTGGACTCCCAATGTGGTGATCCAGTTTAATTAATTGTTGCTTTGCCTCCTGGAGGAAGTCATGGTCGAAAAAGAAGACGCCTACATCGTCAATGCCCTGGTGCGGCAGGCTTTAGTTGCCGCTCAAGAAGTGATGGGTGAAAATGGCTTGAATGCTGTCTTGCGCACAACTGGCTTGGAGCGATTTATTGGCAATTACCCTCCAGATGATCTAGAACCGGGTATCAAGGCCTCCCAATATGCACGTTTCAACGAGGCGATCGAGGAGTTCTATGGCCGTGGCGGTCGCGGCATTCTCAAGCGCGTTGGCAAAGCGTCCTTCCAATATGGAGTCAATGAGCAGCCCGCTCTAATGGGTTTGGCAGGCATTGCATTGAAAGCGCTGCCTCAGAAGCAGCGCATCAAATTTGTCCTCAACAGTGTCGCGGACGCTCTCAAGAAAAGCAACCCACAAGTCGAAGCCTGGGCAGGGGAGGTCGATGGTAAGCTGATTTATGCCGAAAGGACCTGCGCCATTTGCAATGGCCGCAGCAGTGAGAAACCTATCTGTTACCTTTATCTCGGGTCGTTGGGTGAGGCGATCAAATGGGCTACTGGGCTCGATTATGAGGTGCGAGAGACTGCCTGTATTGCGATGGGGGATGAGTATTGTCAGTTCGAAGTAGGGGATCCCATTGGATTATGACTGCGCGAATGGATCGCCAGATACCTAAAAGCTATATTGCCAACTTTTTGAAAGCTGCCGAAGCCGAGATCGGATCCTATTCGCTGCGAATGATCCTGCGCGATGCAGGGTTGGGAGCCGCGACCGATCAAGCACCTATTGCGCTTGTGGAGGGATCAGTGCAGTCTTCTGAATTTGCCGCTGTGCAGGCAGCAGTGCGCGCCTATTACGGTAGTGGTGCGCGCGGCTCTCTCAACCGAATTGGGCGGCTGGTGTGGCATGGTGCTGTTGCAAAGACTTTCAAGGGTTGGTTTTTCTTCCCCATCGTGAGAAGGCTGATGACTCCGCAATCAGGCTCCCGATTTGCTCTGAACATGTTGGCAGATCTGATGAAAAAATCCGACGGTGATGTGTCCGTACATCTGTTTGATACAGACTTGATCTTCATGGACACCTCCAGCGACGTTACGTTCAATCAGCAGGCAGTAAAGCCGATTTGTTGGTATACAGTGGGGATGATCCAGGCTAGCATTGACTGGGCAATCGGTGAGGAAATCTCTGTCGATGAAATCGCCTGTCGGGCCATGGGGGCGGAGGCCTGCAAATTCAAGGTAGATATATAGTTACACAAAAATAAACGATCCCGGATCTAGGCTGTTATTTGGGACGCATTCTTGAATGCATCTCAACGGTTACAAGGGATAAAAAAAAGAGAGAATTGAAATTGGATTCAATAAAAGAAACGACATTCACGGTTCCCTGGTCTGCAAAAGACACTTGGACAGGCGTCGTCTCATTATTTGTGATGATCATTTTTCTGATGATCGCGACGATCATACTGCCAGAGATGGATGTGGGTGCATTTTTGATCCTTGGGGAGTTATTATTTCTGATTCCCATTTGGTTTATTGGGATTCGAAAATATCGAGCTTCCTGGCGTGACCTGGGGTTGCGCAGCTTTTCAGCCACGGGTATCGCGATTGGGTGCGGGCTGATGATTGTCTCATGGGGATTAAATTTGGGTTATGGATTGTTACTGGGGCGATTTGGATTGCAAGTTCAGCCCGACTTCGCCCCATTATTCACCGAGACTGCCTCACCGGTGCTCGTTTTA
>CAYWIC010000275.1:0-3281 GCA_964458115.1 uncultured Anaerolineales bacterium
ACTTTCCACCTAACAAAATGGCGGGCGTACTAACAATTGCTTCAAGCGCACGCCGGTTTACGAAAGAGCCCACCATTTCATTATAGCCAAACTTAGGCCCAATCGCGGCGCGTGCCCTCCGCCAAAGGCGGGTCGCTTGCTAGTGGGGTTAGCCCGCACTTTGCCTTAAGACCCAATATATTCCATCTCCATGACTTGGTTCTGGACAATGTCCATGGCTCTCATAAACTTTGTATTCCCAAATCAAACCACTTTCAGTATTCTCTTGAAATATTTCAATGAGTTCATTTATCGCAATTTCTGTTTGGTTGTCCTTATTGAAATCAAAATCTAATTCTCCCCGGGACATAAATAGATATCGACCTTCATAATTTCCCGTCACTAATTTCTTGGCTGCCTTCGTCATGAAATACTCTTTGCACTGCGGAAAATATAAACTTGTTGTAACATAGCCGTTGAAATGAGTCTGATTTTCCAATAGTGCATATAACGTAAATACTGAGCTATACGACTGACCACACAGAATTCTAAATTGTTCTGTTCTGTAATTGCCTTCAATAAATGGTATCAATTCTTCGACAAGAAATTCCAAAAATATATCAGCACCAGGGTTTTCACAGAAACTCGTCTCTATGGGCGACATATCTCGATTTCTATCAGTGTTTCTGATAGAGACATAAATCATCTCAGGGAATTCAATATTTGAATTTGATTTATGCGAAAAATCAATGAACTCATCCAATTGAATTACATCCCCATCGAGATGGAACAGAACTGGATACTCTTTTCCATCATCATAGTAACTTGTTGGAAGATAGATCGATACAGGTCGGTCTTCTCCAAGGATATTTGAATACAATTCATGATCAATCGGATCATCCCAAATTCTCATTTCATTTGTATCCATACATTTCTCCCATGGTTTCGCGGGCTAACGGGAGCTTCACGTGCTGGGGGATTTAGCAAGTCACCTAACTTCCGACATGTCCAACGTTTGCCCAAACCTGATTTTTTCGCCCGCGTACCCCCGGTCACGTGCAAGCGGGGTTGTGCAGCCGATGATTGATCTCTTGTCATCACATTTTATTACACTAATTCACTCAAATTAATTACACTTTGGGAAATACTCTATGAACCTAGAGCAGACAAAGCTTGCCTATTTAGAATATGCACTAGAGGATAATCTGTGCTAATTGCACCATCACTCACAAGTTCTTTCAGTACTCGATTGAGATGACGCGGTGTTGTCCGTAGCAGTGAGGCCAGTTCTTCCTTACCGGGCAAAAAAATTACATCATTTTTGACATGCTCAGCTTGCATCAAAATGTAAGCTGCCAACTGGTTGATGACTGGTAACAGATGGTTTGTTTGGAGATGGGTGATTTTAAAAATCTTATCCCGGAGTTGCTCAATCAAAAAATGCAAAAAGCGTAAATCATCCGCACCGTATCGGTCGACTGCGGTAGTAGTAATTCCTAACATAATCGTGTCTTCGGTTGCAATAACATTGCTTCCCAGACGCCTCTCGGTGAAGATCTCTAGATCACCCATTGCTGCAAACGGCTTGCCCAAGGCGAACACCACTACCCGTGAATTCCAATGGTAATGATTGACTTGCACTTGTCCTTCCACAAGAAAATAAAAATAATGCTGTTCGTTCCCTTCAATATAGATATTGCTGAACGCAGGAAAATGAAAGAGCCTCAACGAACGCAATAGATCTTCATTGAGAAAACTTGCCATGTCAAATTGAGATACATAGCGATCAATTGTTTTATCGGTCTTCTCATCAGGCATTTTGTATCCATCCTACAGGAACGCTAAACGCTTTTATCTTACCAGATAAGGAGTTGAGGACAAATGTCCTTGATAAATAACTCATCCGGCAATATTCTGTTGGTACGCAGAGATTGAGAGTAATTCAATACATATCAATTCATTAGTAAAAAAAGCATTCAAAAAGGAGATCGAAAAAATGCTAAAAACTAAAATTTCTGACTTGAATCCGATTGCCAACGCTGATCTAAGTTCACAACTTTTTGAAATGGCTGGTATCACCGGCGCGATTGAATATTCATATTTCAGCATCGCCAAGACAGTTCTAAAACCCGGAGCTTTTGTGGAGAAACACTATCATAAAGCGTCGGATGAATTTTACCTTTTTACAGCGGGCAAAGGCCAAATGCAGGTAAATCAAGATACGTTTACAGTTGGCCCAGATGAGCTAGTACTGCTTCACTCCAATGACTGGCATCAACTGGTAGCAGAGGGCGATGTTGATCTTGAGTTTTATGCGATCACAATACCAGCCTACACACCGGAAGATTTTCTAACAGAATAGGGTATATTGGATGTTTTGTATGAATTTACCTACTCCTCAAGAGCTACTGAATTTCTCTGGTAAAGTCGCATTGATCACCGGTGCAAGCTCAGGTTTGGGTGCAGGGATTGCCAAACGTTTTGCACAAGCAGGTGCAGATATAGCCATCTGTGATCTTCAACCGGCTGATCAAATCTGCGAGGAAATTCACCTGATGGGACGGGAATGTTTTTCGTCAATTACCGATGTTACAGATCCAGCCCAGATTATAGAACTTTTTGATGATATTGAACAACAACTGGCTCCGGTTGATATCCTGATCAACAATGCTGGTATTTACCCAGTATCCAATCTGCTTGATATGACACCGGATGAATGGGATCAAATGCTGACAGTGAATCTAAAATCTGTATTCTTGACCATGCAGGCAGCTGCCAAGTGTATGATTAAGGCAGACAAAGGCGGTGCGATTGTTAATATCAGTTCGATTGAATCTATCGTTCCAGCTTTTGGTCATGCTCATTATGCTGCTTCAAAAGCAGGGGGCATCATGTTAAGCAAATCAGCTGCTCTGGAATTCAGTCAGCACAACATTCGGGTGAACGCAGTTTCTCCAAGCTTAATAAACCGACCAAATTTGGACAAAGATTGGCCAGAAGGCGTGGAGAGATTTATGAACCGAGTTCCATTACAGAGAATTGGTGAAGTTGAGGACATCGCTGACGCTTGCCTGTTTCTCTCAAGTGAAGCGTCACGGTGGATTACAGGGATGAATTTAGTTGCTGATGGTGGCGTTCTTGTCTGTGAGGCTTTCTAATTAGTTAACCCGTTACTTAACTACCATCGGCTCTGCCTGTAGTAGTTGAGTGATTTTATCACATTGCCCCTGAAGGAATTTAAGCTGCACAACGATTGCTTTGGGTGCCCGGCGGCGCTGACCAAATACATTCTTTGCTCATGA
>CAYWIC010000276.1:0-3183 GCA_964458115.1 uncultured Anaerolineales bacterium
ATACGTTCGCTGTTGACTGGCAGCCAGACAAGCTAATTTGGTATGTCGATGGGATTGAGCGTTGGCGCTTTGATGATCCAAACTTCATCTCAGACAAGAACATGTACCTGATCGTCAATCTGGCAGTTGGCGGCAACTATCCGGGGAATCCCAATGATGATACGCCATTTCCGAGTGTTCTAGAGGTTGATTATGTCCGGGTTTGGAAGTGTACAGAGTAAATTTGGCTCCCTATATCGCCAGCTGATCATCCACATCCGGGAGCCTTTGTACCGTAATGGGTATGCGCTTGTTCTTGGTACCGCCAGTACCTCGGCTTTAGGATTCCTCTATTGGGCCGTCGCCGCACGGCAATATTCTACAGAAATCATCGGAATAAATTCCGCGATCATTGCGACGATGACCTTTCTCTCGGAAATGTCTCGGTTGAACTTGACGAGCGCGTTGAACCGCTTCATCCCTATCGCAGGGAACAGGACCAAGCCTCTGGTTGGTAATGCCTACCTAATTAGTCTTGCAGCGGGATTAGGCGCCAGTTTGCTATTCTTGTTTGGGATTAACACTTGGGCGCAGGAACTCTCTTTTCTAAAAACGAATCTTTTGTTGGCGTCAGCATTCATCCTGGCAACCATGGGTTGGAATATTTTTACCTTGCAAGATTCTGTATTGATAGGGATGCGCAAGGCAACCTGGGTGCCAGTCGAGAATATTCTATTCTCATTACTTAAACTGGGATTGCTGATTGGATTCGTTTGGTGGTACCCACAATTTGGTGTCTTCCTCTCTTGGATATTGCCTTTGATCGTGTTTGTCCCCATAGTCAACATCTTGATTTATTTGCGACTCATTCCTCAGCATGTCAATGCGACTATTCACAGTTCACAATCAATCGAAAAAACTCAGATTACCCGGTTTGTCAGTGGAAATTATTTCAGCAATCTCATTTCGACTGCCACGGCTTCTCTCATCCCACTGATAATTCTTGCGCAAGTTGGGGCAACAGCAAATGCGTATTACTACATTTCTTGGACAGTAACCTATTCGCTATATCTCTTTAGTTACAACATGGGGATGTCGTTCATCACCGAGGCAACTTCAAATCGTAAAAAATTTGCGCATTACCGCTATCAAACGTTAACGCAAACGGCATACCTACTAACTCCAATTGTAATCCTGTTAGTCGTGGGGGCACCTTTCTTGCTTAAAATTTTTGGCGCATCCTATGCAACTGAAGGATTAACTCTGTTTCGATTGCTTTGTCTTTCAGCGCTACCAAAGATCGTTACAACGAATAGCGTGGACGCCGCCCGAGTTGAACAGCGCTTACGCACGGTTATATTGGTTCCCGCGATCCTTGGCGGGATGGTTCTTACTTTGAGCTTGATCCTAATAAAAGAAGTTGGGATTACGGGCGTTGGAATTGCCTGGCTAGCTAGCCAGACCGCAATAGCAATCGTCCTGTTGATCACAGATTGGCGCTCCACGGTTTTTCCCTTTGTAGATATCCACAACTTGCTGACCGTACTAGCTTTTCCCCGTCAACTGAGAGAAAGATGGCGACACCGTAAATCTGTCAGGCTGGGTACCCAATTGCTCCCGAAAATTGTTCCCAATATCAGATCAATAGTAAATGATAAAACAGAGACCCCTTGGAGGGTTCAGCGGAACTTGTCGAAATCAGATGATCAGATCAATTTCATGATCGGGCCAGACCACAACCCGCCTCTCGCAATTTTGAAGATTCCACAGAGCGACCAAGAGCTGAAGCGATTGAATCGTCATTACCAAACTCTGGAAATTCTAAACAAAAATTCTTCCCTCGGAGAATGGCGATCTTATCTACCAAAGGTTCTCTCAACCTTCGATGAGATGGATCGCAGAGTATTCGTGGAACAATTAACACCTGGCGTCGATGCTTGTCAGTTCCTCACGTCGAAGAATGCGCTTATTCAGATGCAAAAAGCAGCCTTTGCTGCAATTCGACCTCTCCATGTAAAAACGGTCACATCATTGACCATCGATATCCACTGGCTTGATAATAAGCTCAAATTCCCTCGAAACAAACTCCAGGAACTGCTCACAGCCAAATTGATCACACTCGAAGCCTTTACTGCGTATCTTCAGCTCGAAGACCAAATTCGTAAGGCATTATTCGAACGCGAAATCGCAGTGAGCTGGATTCATGGGGATTACGTCCCAAAGAACATCTTGATTGCGCCTGATGGCACTCATGTGTCTGGCATTCTCGATTGGGAACTCGCTGTGGATGATGGTATTCCTCAACTTGACCTTTATCATTTCTTGATCGTATGTCGGAGTATACAAAGCGGTGATGAGTACGGAGAATCTGTATCTGCTCTCCTTAACGGCGAGGGATGGTCACTGTTTGAAAAACAATTATTAGAAGCCGCCAGGACAGGCTTGCCCGGCGAAGAGATCAAACCGCGCATGCTAACCCTATTAAGTTGGCTCCGTCACATTTCTGGAAACCTCTCCAAAACCAATCGCTATAACCGGCAGTGGTGGTGGATCGGAAGAAACATAGAAGAGGTTTTACGGAATGTTTAATTCTTCCACTTCCCAACTAAGGAGCTACCGCCGCATTGAGCAATTTAGGTGGGTTGGGCCGCTGCTACTGACGATTGTGGCAGTGCTGCTCTGGCTGTACTCTCTGAGAGACATCAACCCTGACCAAATGACAGATTTGGGGTTGATTTCGGTATTTCCCCTCACAACGTATATTGCGTTTTTTCTTTTGATCATCAGTTTTTGCTTGGTGCTCTACGAAAAAAATGATGATGCTCTTGGGATCGGCGAAGAGATTGCTAGTTTTGAGAAAAGACGGGGAAAAGAGTCCACCAACCCACCCCCATTTTGGATTCCATTCCGCGGAACACCCCGAGGGCAAAAAATCCGCCAAATCATTTTGGGTTTTCAAGTTGTTGCCCTAATCTTCATGATCCATAGTATTCCCGTTATTTTGTATGGTACCCTGCGGTATTCATGGGCTTGGAAACATGTGGGCATTGTGGACTACATCCAAAGGCATGGCAGCGTCAATCCCCAAATCTCTTATTTGGACGCCTATCACAATTGGCCAGGATTTTTTGCATTTATTGCGCTTCTAACCGATGACTCTACTGCAGTAACTCAGGCAAAACAGAAGCGTTGAGCAACAAAAAA
>CAYWIC010000277.1:0-3072 GCA_964458115.1 uncultured Anaerolineales bacterium
TTTTGGTGTTTGAAATACCCTTTTCCCGCTATATTTTGGGGGTTTTTGGGGGGGGGGGGCCCCCCCCCCACCCCCTATTCCCAGCCCAATCCGCTTCAAGTGCGCAAAACCTTATAGGTTTATAATTGAGCTATGTCAAACATAAAAAATGAAAACACTTCCGCAGATGTGATCGAAGCCGCGGGAGGTCTGCTCTGGCGAACGACATCCCAAGTACAAGAGATCGCCATCGTCCACCGCCAGCGATACGACGATTGGACCCTCCCCAAAGGCAAACGCGACCCCGGTGAACGCTGGCAGCAGACCGCCCTGCGAGAAATCAAAGAGGAGACCGGTTGCAAAGCAAATTTAGTCAGCTTTGCAGGCAGCACAGCCTACACGGTCAAGGGTGTGGCCAAGATCGTGCTATTTTGGAATATGCAATTGAGCGAAGGCTGTGAATTCATCCCCAACGAAGAAGTCGATCAGTTATTATGGCTGCCCCCGGACAAAGCAATCAAGAAATTGAGTTACAAAACCGAACAGGAATTGCTGGATAGAAATAAGCCTTGAGGGAAAGATAGATTGGAATTCACATATAAATGAATCAAAAAGACCCCGCCAATTGACGGGGTCTTGTGCATTAAAGGTACAACTCCTACAGAGCTATAACTTCTGCAGCCTGGGGGCCTTTGGCACCATCTTCCACGGTGAATTCGACGCGCTGACCTTCTTCAAGGTTGCGGAAGCCTTCGCCCTGGATTGCGGAATAGTGGACGAAGACATCTTTCTCGCCTTCACCACGCTCAATGAAGCCATAACCTTTGCTTCCATTGAACCATTTGACCGTACCGACGACACGTTCAGACATTTTAATCTCCTTAATTGAATAGATCGAATATATCATTGAGGTGCTTGATCGTTCCATCGGAGGGTCAAAAAAAACAGCTCAAGGACCCTGCCTCGAACTGTTGACTTTCATCATTCTTCCAACGAAAACTTTCTGGCATCCTACGAGGAAGAATATAGCATCGAAATCCTGCTACGTCAAGAGAAAATCAGCGCGGATTTCCACAGCTATGGTGTAAAATGAGTACAAACTCAACATTTACATCATCGTATTCACCTCATGTCACCACAAAAAGCCTCTCTGTCACCTAATCAACTCGCGCTTGTTGAATCCCCTCTCAACGCGACATCTTTCCTCGAGGGTCACGCCGGCACAGGCAAGACCACGGTTGGTGTGGAGCGTATCTTATATTTGCTGGAGGCTGGAATCCCTGGGAATGAGATCTTGCTACTCGTTCCGCAACGCACATTAGCGACACCCTATTACGAAGCTACCCGCAGCCCTTCAGCAGCTGCCAACGGTATGGTTACCGTGGTAACCATCGGCGGGCTGGCCAAACGCATGGTGGAGCTTTTCTGGCCGCTGGTTGCCGAGCAGGTTGGATTCGCCACCCCTAACCGTCCTCCCACCTTTCTCACACTGGAGACCGCTCAATACTACATGGCTCACCTGGTGCGTCCCCTGTTAGATCAAGGTTTCTTTGAGTCCATCACCATCGAACGCAATCGCCTGTATAGCCAGATCATCGACAACCTAAACAAGGCAGCCGTGGTCGGCTTCCCTCATACCGAGATCAGCCAGAAACTCAAAGCAGCTTGGGCTGGGGAACCGGGTCAGGCCCATATCTACGAAGATGCCCAACAAAGCGCTAACCTCTTCCGCGACTTTTGTCTCGAGCACAATCTGCTCGATTTTTCTTTACAGCTCGAGATCTTTCTCAACCATCTCTGGCCAGAACCTACCTGTCATGATTACCTTTTAAACAGCTACAAACATTTGATCGTGGATAATTTGGAGGAGGATGTCCCGGTCACACATGATCTTTTGCGAAATTGGATTCCCGAACTAGAGTCAGGGTTGTTCATCTATGACCTCGAGGCGGGATACCGCCGATTTATGGGTGCCGACCCCCTGACGACGTACAACTTAAAAGACGCCTGCGACCAGACTGTGACTTTCCTCGAATCGTTCAGCGCATCCGAAGGAGTCGAAAATTTCGGCTACGCCCTCGCCAACGCGTTGCGTTCCGAGGAAGAATACGAGCCCTTCACGATTGACAATCTCCAATTTCCGGTTATCCATTCTCCCCTAGATTCCACGCGCTATTACCCCCAGATGCTAGACTGGATCGTCGAGGAGATCGCAACATTGATCGAGGAAGGTGTTCCGCCGGGGGAGATCGTCGTGCTTTCCTCCTATCTCAGCGATGCTCTGCGATTCTCGCTGGCCGAACGTCTTGAAGAGATGGGCATCCCGGCTTACTCCCATCGACCTTCACGCTCCCTACGGGAAGAACCAGCCACGCAAGCGCTGCTAACTTTGGCTGCGCTGGCGCACCCCCAGTGGGGGCTGGTCCCTTCGAAATTCGATTTGGCCTACGCCTTCATTCAATCGATCGCCGGTCTCGATTTGATCCGCGCCCAACTGCTCACGGATATTGTCTACCAAGAAAAAACTGGATCCTTATCATCCTTCGACCAGATCAACCCCGAAACCCAGGAACGGATTACTTTCAAATTTGGTAATTTGTATGAGGATTTGTACGCCTGGCTGAACGACTACACGCGGGGACAACCAGAAGAATTAGATCATTTCTTTAGCCGCATTTTTGGTGAGGTGCTCTCCCAACCGGGATACGGCTTCCACAGCGATTATGACGCCGGAGAGGTAACCGCCAATCTAATCGAGTCCGTGCGCAAGTTCCGCTGGGCGGTTGGCGAGAGCCTCGCTGCCGAGGGTATCCCCTTGGGAAGTATGTATTTACGCATGGTCCAGGATGGCGTCATCGCTGCACAGTACATCTTCAATTGGCAAACCCAGCCCGAGGAGGCAGTCTTCTTAGCCCCCGCCTACACTTTCCTGATGCGCAACAGACCGGTAGATTACCAATTCTGGTTGGACATTGGCTCGCGCGGCTGGTATGAGCGCATCCGCCAACCGCTGACCCACCCCTATGTGATTAGCCGCCTTTGGGTTCTGCATCGTCCCTGGACGGATGCAGACGAGTACGACGCCAGCCGCGC
>CAYWIC010000278.1:0-3034 GCA_964458115.1 uncultured Anaerolineales bacterium
AAACTTTTGCTGTTTTGAGGAGGGTCTAGCACCCTTTTTGCAGTAGAGTCTTTGTTGAAAAGGTCTGGGATCAGCCAAAGGACCAACGCGCCTAATGCTAACAAGGTAACCAATTCACGTGCGCGTTGCAGAAGCCAACGCCCAACATTCAACGTGGTCCCCACCTGAGGGCTAGGAGTAAACTGATCAGGGGAAGGCTGAGAATCAGGAACAGGTGTACTGTGAACGATCCCTTCACCAGGGGCGGCATCGATCTCTGCAGATTGGTCAGTGTAACTGGTGTACCGTACCTCTCCGCCGATTTCGGCGGAATCAGAGATGCGTAATCCGGTTTGCACCATGGCGGGAGTGCCAGGAGGCATGAATGAGAAGAATGGCATCGTCTGCATGCTCTCGTCAGGGTCTCCGACCTCAGCAACGATATCACCAGCAACCGTCCCGTTGATCTCAAGCGCGCCAGCACCTGCGTAGATATCACGGCCAATTTCTCCATCTAAGATAGCCTGATACCCACCAAATGCCAGATCGCGGCCAACTTGAGCACCATCTTCGATATTTAGAGAGAAACCACCAAAGAAGATGTTGCGTCCAATCGTGGCCGATGAGCCAACCGTGGCAGCAGTGCAGCCAGAGTAGACGCTACCAGCGACTTCACCATTGATTTCGATGAATTGACCGCCTGTGACCAAGCTGCCATTTACAACACCATTGATTTCAATAGTTTGGCCAAAGGCAATTAGATCACCATTTACGGTGCCATTGATGATGACATTATCGCCAACGATAAAAAGATCATCATCCACCACCTCACCAGCAGGTAAATCTTCATTTTCGATAAACTCAACAGCTCTGGCAGTGCCTACGAATCCAAAACTAATGACGAGCACCAGCGCGAAAGTCACCAGCCAGTGGAAACTAATATTAATCTTTTTCATTTCGATCTCCTTCAAAATAAATTATTGAGTAATTATTCACCTTATTATACGAGAGTCTCGTCTCGCAGTTGCAAAAATTACTTCATGTTTGTCAATTTCATCTTCCAAGATTGTCAGATTTGGTTGACGGATGTACTTAGCGCGCCTGATCCGTCATTCTGACAAAATAAAATTGCCGAAAATAAGTTAGCAATCGAAACATCGGATTGCTAACTATCACTATGTGCAAGTGTTTCCCTATGGCACCCTGATTATTCCACAGAATCTTTGGAATCCAAAAACACCTGACGAATTTAAGTGCGACCCGCGGGAGCGTATCGAAACTCAACTGGGACTATACCATCAGATGCTGCTCGGTCCCAATAAACAGGTTAGCAATAGGTAGCGAAGTGAAGGTTCTGAATCTTTTAGGACTTACGCACTTGAAACAGATTGGGCTGGGAATATGGGGGTAGGGGCGTAGCCCCTACCCCCATATTCCCAGCCATTATCTCGCTGAACTGCGTAAGTCCTATCTTTATTAGAAGAGATTCTTTTCCTCTCAGGGATCAGAAATTAAGGTAAATAGAAAGCTTACTCATCAGGACAGCTATTATCGAATATATGAGAGTCGATTTTTCAATGTTTGATTTGGTGGTGGGGTGAAAAAAATAGTCTACAGAAATATATCTTAAAAATTTGGTTACAGCCTTGACGAAACTAGAATATATGTTCTAATTATTAGTTATTGGCGCTCCGAGAACTTTTCCCCGGAGCGCCTCAACCCGATCCCCCGGCAGGCGAATCAGGTATGTTGATTATAGCAGGATTTAATTTCTTCAATGGTTCGAAATTCGTTCATAATCAATCATGAAACGGGGCTGCGATATTTCCGCAGCCCCGTGATTTGCATAATATCTGAATTGATGAAAACAGAAAGGCAAGAATTTTTTGTAATCGCTGCCGCACAATTCATAAGGAGAACACTATGACCCATGTACTTGTAATGTCTGGCAGCAATTTGGATTCCTATTATGAACAGACCATGGATTACATCTATGCCAAGTACCACACCTATCCGACTACACTGGACCCCCAAGTGATCGACCCGAACACAATGGGCGAGATAAAGTACTATGAAAAATTAGCTCGAAATATTGTTGAAGAGGCCCAAATCGAATGCGGTATACATATTGGGAAGCACGTAATCTAAAATTCTGCAAAATAGAGCATAACCTTCCCCATCGCAAAGAGTAGGTGAATTAAAAACAGGTGCTAAGGAGTATTCCATCTTTAGCACCTGTTTTTATTTTAAGGAGATGAGATCAAAAAATGACTCATCCCGATTATAGATTTCGTAATGAGTCATTCGCTTGGTGCAAAAATATTTTCTGAAGTTACTATACTCTTGTTACGTACGATCCATTGCGAGTATCAACACGGATCACATTGCCAGTTTCAATAAAAGCAGGCACTTCAACTTGGAGACCCGTTTGTACAGTGACCTTCTTTGTCAAACCCGTAGCTGTATCCCCGCGTACAGCCGGATCAGCTTTGGTGACCTCTAGATCGACAGTTGTTGGTAGGTCGATATCGATGGGCTCGCCTTCGAAAAAGGTCAGTTTTACATGCATATTTTCTAACATGTAAGGAACGACTTCTTCAAGAATTTCTTTGCGAATAGCCGGTTGATCATAGGTTTCCAAATCCATGAAATAGTAGAATTCATCATCACTGTAAAGATATTCCACATCGTGGTGGTCCAAGCGGATATCTTGTACACGGTCGCCTGAGTTGAAGGTCATATCTACAATTTTCCCATTGCGTAAATCTCGGATTTTAACGCGAATCGTCGCTTTTCCTCGCCCAGGTTTGTGATGCGTGTATTCTAATACTTTATATAACTTGTCCTCTAGCTCAAAGGTAACGCCTTTGCGTAGTTCATTAACGTCAATCATTTCTATGCCTCGTTTTGAAGGGATCTTGCGGTTGTGAGTGTAATTATTCACATCCGACGTAGGATTATAGTCCAGGCTATATTGCGTGGCAAGAGGAGGTGGCTTGTGGTACATGGCTTTCTCAAAGTCGCGAATTGTTCGTGATCAACAAGGAAAATGCTT
>CAYWIC010000279.1:0-3022 GCA_964458115.1 uncultured Anaerolineales bacterium
GGTTTGTGCCCGCAGGGCTTTTTTTACTGAGCGCAGTCTCAGGAAATCGCTAGTCCCTTATTCGCTCAATATCTGCACCAAGGGCGCGTAATTTTTCATCGATTCTTTCGTACCCCCGGTCGATTTGGCTGACATTGCGGATAGTCGATTGCCCATCCGCAGCCAGGGCAGCCAGTACCAGTGCCAACCCGGCGCGGATATCTGGGCTTTCTACATTCTCCCCAATCAGTCTCGAGGGACCCAAAACGATGCAGCGGTGAGGGTCGCACAGCACGATCTGCGCGCCCATGCCAGAGAGCTTATCTGTAAAGTACATGCGGCCTTCGTACATCCAATCGTGGAACAAAACAGAGCCTTGTGCCTGGGTGGCGATAACGATGGCGATGCTCATCAAATCTGTGGGGAAGGAGGGCCAGGGCATGACGTTGATCTGGGGGATAGCTTGGCCAATATCGGGTTCGATCTTCAGGGCTTGATCGGCAGCCACCAAGATATCGTTTCCTTCTACTTCCCAACATACACCTATGCGGCGAAAGACCAATTTCACCATGTCCAGGTATTTCGCCCCCGCATCCCGGATGCGTATCGAACCCCCGGTGACCACAGCTGCACCGATAAAGCTGACCACTTCTAAGTAATCGGGTCCGATAGTGAATTCGCCACCGCCAAGGTCAGGGACGCCCTCGATCTGCAAGGTATTGGAGCCGATATTGGATATCTTTCCGCCCAACATGTTGATGAATTGGCAGAGCTCCTGAACGTGGGGTTCGGAAGCTGCATTGCGTAAGATTGTGGTTCCAGAAGCTCGGGAGGCGGCCATGATAGCATTTTCAGTGGCAGTGACGCTGGCTTCGTCTAACAAGATTTCGTTCCCAGTCAGCTTATCTGTGACAAATTTGAAGACGCGTTCTTTACGATCGTATTCGACTTTCGATCCTAAGGCCTCTAGGGCGAGGATATGGGTATCCACTCTACGGCGGCCGATGACATCACCCCCAGGTGGGGGCAAGTGCAACTCGCCGGCACGGGCAACCATCGGCCCTGCCAGGAGGATCGAGGCTCGAATACGCCGGCACAGGTTAGGGTCTAGATCAGCTGGGTGGACTTCACGGGCGTGAATTCGCCAGGTGTGATCGCCAACGGTCTCTATCTTCACCCCCAGGCTGATCAACAGGTCGCGCATTGCGAGCACGTCCTGGATCTCGGGGATATTGTGCATGATGACCGGCTGCTCAGTCAAAAGGCAGGCTGCCAATAAGGGCAGGGCTGCATTCTTGTTTCCAGAGGGGGTTATTTCACCTTGGAGCGGTTTTCCGCCGCGGATTTGGAAGTATTCCATATTCTCTCCAGATTTGTTATTCGTTTACCAAGACACAAGCAAGTTCACTAGGAATTGCCGGGGTAATCCCCCAGATTTAGGGGTGAGTGGGGTGCTCCGCACCCCACTCACCCCTAAATCTGGATGGTTCTCTTATGATTCTAGTTGGAATGTGTTGGGATGGCTCATTATTCAGAAAATCACGCACAGAATTTCAAATGGATGATCTCGCCACCTTCTAATTCTAACATTTCAGCGGCGCTGCGGCGATTGGCTGCAATCTCGATCAACCCGCTGCTGCCGATCAGGGCTGCACATTCATTTGAGGGGATACCGCCAAAGGTTTGCACCCAGGGCAACTCCGTTCCGTTGGGCAACTCGATTGTGGCGGTTGTTGGGGAGACAATTTTGGGAGCTGCACTTCCTATCCAGGGTGAGAATTCCCAGTTCTCGTTGACAGGTGTAAATATACCCAAACTGGTTAGCAGGTTGCCAAAATGGTCGGCGTGCAAGATCTCCCCGCGCAATATTCCCTGGGATGTAGATTCAAGTTTGGGCTCAGGTAGTCGCACTAATTCCAGGATTGGATCTCCAAACTTGGGGCCAGGGATTCCTGTGGAAGCATGAGCCGCCGCGGGGGCGAAGATATCCCTACCATGAAAGGTATTCCCCGGATTTGGCAACATCAGATCGGGGTTGGCCAATTCCCAGGCTTTCCATGTGTCTCCCAAAACGAAACTGAAGACACCGTTGTCCGGGCCGACAAAAGTATATTCATCAGCCTGGAGGATTATGGGGCGTCGCTGTGTTCCCACCCCGGGATCGACGACGGTTAGGAAGATTGTGTCTTTGGGAAAAAAGTTGCGGGATTGCCATAAGGTGACCGCCGCCTGCTGGATATCGCCAGGTGGGATTTGATGGTTTAGATCGATCACTAGGACAGCAGGTTTGATCCCGGTAATGACGCCTTTCATGATACCCACGAAAGCGTCCTGGGAACCAAAATCTGTCAGAATTGCAATCGGTAGATTCATATCGGCGTAGATTATACGACGATCTTCTCGCGAGCGCATCAGCGTAGGATATGAACCTCCCTGGAGTATAATTCTTGATTATGGGATTACTTCTGGCGGGTTTTCTTGGATTGGTCAGTGGCATGGTGGTGAATTATCTCGCAGATATCCTACCTCATAAGCGCAGGCTGGAACAGCCGTTTTGCCTGGCTTGTGGGGTAGCGCAGCCCTGGTGGAACGCGCTGGTCTGGCCGCGCCGTTGTACCTATTGCAACTCCATGCGTTCACTCCGCGTTTGGATCGTAGAGGTTATTTATGTGGGATTCAGCCTGTGGCTGTGGACTGCACCTTCAGAGCGATTGGGGTATGGATGGGGGTTGATCTTGCTGCTGTATTTTGGGGTGGTTGTTGTGATTGATGTGGAGCATCGCCTGATACTTCATCCTGTGAGTTGGGCAGGCGCGCTTTTGGGTTTGGGTTTGGGAATCTGGATGCATGGTGTTCCTACTACCTTGCTTGGCGGTGTGGCGGGCTTTGGCATCATGCTTGCCCTGCATGGGTTTGGGAACTTGTTTGCGCGTTTGATGGCGCGCCGCAGAGGTATCCCCATAGATGAGGTTGCCTTGGGATTTGGGGATGTAAATCTTGCGGGGGTTTTGGGACTGCTTTTGGGCTGGCCGGGCATTGTTGG
>CAYWIC010000280.1:0-2802 GCA_964458115.1 uncultured Anaerolineales bacterium
AAACTTTTGCTGTTTTGAGGAGGGTCTAGCACCCTTTTTGCAGTAGAGTCATCCCAGGAATATTTTATATCTTCGACGCGGGTGGGAAATTTATTCGCTGGAATGCAAACTTTCCTGAAGTATCGGGCTACAGTGATGAAGAGATTTCACAAATGCACCCCACTGAATTGTTTGGGGACGAAGACCAGGCTTTGATTGCCGAACGAATCGAACAAACATTCCAAACTGGAGAATCGAATGTGGAGGCTGTTCTTGTCTCGAAAACTGGTTCTGAGCTACCCTATTTCTTTACTGGCTACCGGCTGGACTCAGACAACGGACCGATCCTGATTGGAACTGGCCTTGACATCTCAGAACGAAAAAAATGGGAGGTTCAGTTAGCCGAGAAAGCAGAAGAGCTCACTCGCTCCAATGAGGATCTAGAACACTTCGCCTATATCGCCTCACACGACTTACAAGAACCTTTGCGCATGGTAGCCAGCTACCTGCAATTGCTAGATCGCCGTTATACGGATAAGTTAGATCAGGATGGAAAGGAGTTCATCGCATATGCCGTTGATGGCGCGACCCGCATGAAACGCCTGATCAATGATCTGTTGGCATATTCCCGAGTGGGAACGCGCGGCAGGCCCTTCGCACCAACAGACATAAATGTAATTTTGGGTCAAGTTCAGACATCTTTACAAACTTCGATTGAGGAAACAGGTGCTCAGGTTTCTATTGAACGTATGCCAACGATCATGGCTGATGAGACCCAAATGTTGCAGCTCTTCCAAAACCTGTTAGCAAATGCAATAAAGTTTCGAAAAAAAGACCAAATTCCCCAAATCGATATAGGTGTGAAAAAAACCGTAAGCGAATGGCAGTTTACGCTTAGCGATAACGGAATTGGCATCGATCCTCAGTTTTTCGATCGTATCTTTGTGCTATTTCAGCGTTTACATGGCAAAGAAAAATATTCAGGTACAGGCATCGGGTTAGCACTCAGTAAACGCATCGTCGAGCGACATGGTGGCCGCATCTGGGTCGAGTCTGAACTTGATCAAGGCTCTTGTTTCTATTTCACCATCCCGAACAAACCGGAAGATGGTGTGTAGATAGTAGCGATGATAAATATTTGGTGCGACTATTTTGGATGGTTCTCTAGGAATTGCCTAGGGGTGAGCGGGGTGCTTTGCATCCCATTCACCCCTAAATCTGGATAGCCCCGGGTGTTTCCCAGAGAGCTTTTTGGTTAATGAAACGAAAGGACAAATGCAGTGAGTGATACAATTTTAGGTAGGCCTGTAGAGATTTTGTTGGTCGAGGATAACCCTGGCGATGTGCGCCTAACTCAGGAAGCACTTAAGGAGGGCAAAGTCAAAAATAATTTGCATATTGCCACCGATGGCATTGAGGCTTTGGCATACTTGCGTAGAGAAGGCGAATTCGATAATAGTGTACGACCAGATCTGGTGCTGCTAGACCTGAATTTGCCTCGCATGGACGGACGTGAGTTGCTGGAGATCATCAAAGTGGATGATGACTTGAAACGGATTCCCGTGGTCATCCTGACAACGTCGAAAGCTGAAGAAGATATCCTGAGAACCTATAATTTGCATGCCAATTGCTATATTTCCAAGCCAGTCGATTTGGATCAGTTTATCAAAGTTGTCAGAACCATTGAAGATTTTTGGATGACGATCGTCAAACTACCACCTAATGGTACGCGAGCGTATTAGATTGTTTCGTCCTTTTATTTATATATGGCATCGTCTGACTGCACCTCAATCAGGCCAAGCTGATGTAGCGCGCCAAGAATACATCACCAGGGTGGTTATGACCATGACTAGTTTGTCGTTGTGGGCATTTTCGATCCCAGTATATATTGGGTGGCTGACAAATCAGTATGATTTTGAAGGAGTTGCAATCATGCTGTTGATGGATACCATCATGGTTGTCTGCCTGGTGTATATGGTTCGTGGGTATTGGAGAGTGATTCGGTTTGTACCCATCACTCTTTTCTTTTTATTGGGTGTTTTTGGGTCTTTCTACAATGGTCTGGTGACAACGCTTATCTTAATGTATGTGTTATCTTTCGTGCTGGCTGCGAAGCTAATTAGTTTGCGTGCGCAGTGGTTAGTTTTGGTAGCAGGACTTCTCACCCATTTATTTGTTAGCCAAATTGAATATCCAGAACCATTGGACGAGATATTTACTATCTACCTGACTCTGGGAGGTGCATTTGTTGGAATTGCGCTCTTGCAGTGGTTCACAACCAGGCTTGCTGAGGATGCGCTGAAAGAAAGCCAAGAACACTCAATAGAATTAGAAAAACTAACTCAAGAACAATCGTCCTCGATAAAGGAAAAGAACATCCTCATTCAGGAAATCCACCATCGCGTGAAGAATAACCTCCAAATGATTTCAAGTTTGCTGAGCATGCAGTCGAGGCTGGTCGAAGACCCACGTACTCTTGGACCTTTGCGAGAAAGCCAGAATCGGGTGCTTTCCATGGCCGTGATTCACGAGAAATTGTATCAGTCAAACGATCTGGCCCATATCAACTTGGCGGATTATGTTGATGATTTCGCGGATACGCTGCTCTCGATCTATAGTCCAAGTGCAGGATCCATTTCGATCGACGTTCAGGTTGAAGAGATTATTATGGATATCAACATTGCCATACCCTGTGGGATGTTGCTTAACGAATTGCTCACCAACGCTTTTATTCATGCCTTTCCGCGGGAAAAAAATGGCAGGATCAAAATTCGGTGGTCTCCCTCTTGGGTGTTGCTGATAAGTAGTGTAAACTGAGAAAAA
>CAYWIC010000281.1:0-2771 GCA_964458115.1 uncultured Anaerolineales bacterium
TAGTGGTTGCTTGGTGTTATGTATAATTGGATATGGATAGTTGATAGAACGGGTGCCTGTGGGGTTTACAGGGGGATTAAGCTGCAGATTTGTGTGTGGCGGGTTGGCGTTTGCCAAGGATTTCATCGAGGAAGATTGACCTTTTTGATGCCTGTCCTAAATAGCTCAGTGGGTGGGACAGGAACAGCAGACGCATTGCTCTTGAAAGCGATGTGTATGCTATGCGTCGCTCCTCCTCCAGGTTGCCTTTCCCGCTGGGTAAAAGACCTTCGATCAAACCTATCGTGAATACTACGGGAAATTCTCTCCCTTTTGATTTGTGGATCGTAGAAAGACAGACACCACTCTCATCATCACTAATTGTTTCATCAGAAAATGTGTCCGTGTATTCAAGAAAGGCACCGATGGTTGAGTACCTGGCAGCCCCAAGCGCCACCTGATTAATGTTGCTTATCTTCACGTCATCGGGACTTGGGATATCTTCATCAACAATAAAGCGGTCATAATCAAACGTGGTTCGGATAGATCGGATTACCTGCACCGGTTCAATGGTTTCAGCGTTCTCAATTAGCGGGTCCATGAAGCTGACCAATTCTTTGATGCATTTCCTGACATAGGGCACGGTTATGATCATGGACTTCAATGCCTGATACAAATGAATACCCCGCTCCCTGCAATATGTTTTCAACTGGTCTTTGACCTTGTTGGTTACGTAGCGGACAGGTACGTTGAGGATGTTCAATAACGCTTCATCACTTTCATCTGAGTCAGGGTCATGAATAATTCGCAGGTAATTGAGCAAACACCGTACCTCCCAACGATCATAGAATGTCTGGCCATTTTGAATATGATACGGGATTTTATTTTGTAAAAATGCTTCTTCAATATATCGGCTCTGAAAGTTTGCCCGGTACAGAACGGCAATATCGCTATATTGATATCCCTTTCGTTCCACCAGATCGACTATTTCATTAACCACACCCCGCGCCTCGGTCTCTTCATTCGATGCTTCCAACACAACCACATCATCACCGTCGGGATTATTGGTCCTCAAATCCTTGTGGATCTGTTTGACGTTATGTTGGATAAGATTCTGGCAGGCACGAAGGATTTGTGGAGTGCTACGATAATTAAGGTCCAGGATAAATTGATGAGAATCGGGGAACATCGATTGAAAATTGAGAATATTGCCTACAGATGCTCCTGTAAACGAATAGATCGCTTGGTGATCGTCACCGGTGACCCAAAAGCTTGAACCCTGAAGGTGCTCTGAACGAATGAGCAAGCGAAGGATTTCTCCTTGAAGTGGGTTAATATCCTGAAATTCATCGACCATTATAGACTGAAAGCTGCCCTGATATTTTTTTCGCACTTCCTCATTATCACGCAATAGGTAATACGTCTCCAACAACAGATCTTCGAAATCCAGTAGCATCTTATTGGATTTTTCTTCGTCATATGCCTGATAGATGTCTGCAATCTGAAGCATAGTTTTATCACCATCAAACAGGACCCGGAATTCCGCAGGATCGATGATATTATTTTTGGCCAATGATATTTCACGAAGCACGGTGCCTACAGTCAAATTCTTAATCCGCATGAGTTTCATAACATTCTTGATGAACACCAATTGCTCCTTGCCAGATAGTATCTCAAACACATACCCCTCGACCTTGAGCAGATGAAGACAGAAAGAATGAATCGTTGACAACCTGACTCTTGAGGACAGATCGCCCAATACCGGCACCAAGCGTAATCGCATTTCATCCGCCGCATTTCTTGTAAACGTTAAACCAAGGATATGCTCCGGCGGGACTTTGTAATCATTAACAAGGATGCCTATACGCTCCATCATGGTTCGTGTTTTTCCTGAACCGGGTATGGCAATGACAACAGCAGTGCCTTCTTTAAATTCAGCTGCTTCACGCTGCTTAGGATTCATTTCGCTCATGCTGCCTCCTTATCCTTTGCGTAGTTTCGGATTGTATTGATGGCCATCTTCAGGCGAAATCGTTTGGCCACCAGTTCATTGATCTGTGAATTCGTCTTATCCTCCTGGATGAGCTTGGACAGCTCTTTGCCATAGTCCTTATGAAGCTCTTGCAGGAATGAAACGACCGCTTCCGGAGAATGTCTTCGAAGCAATAGTCCAACATGCACAATTTCATAAACACGGCTTCCCTCTGTTTCCACAAATGTCAAGAATGACTGAACATCATTGATTGCTCGCTTTGTCATAATTTTCTCCTTCCAAATACTCATCGCACGCAGTTTTATAACCACATCCTTTACATTTCCAGCTGGTATCGTTGGCGACAAATACACCTTTTGTAATTCCGTCCCAGACCTGAGCGGCTTTATTGATCAAGCGCCGTTCGTCGAGTTCAGAACGTGTGGTCCAGTATTCTAAATATTTTGGAACCTTAGTTTTGATTAACGTATTGAAACGTAGCAGAATCTCCCGATCAGCGTATCCATTGCGTTTAGCGGCAAGTTGATACATTGTCAGTTGCTGGTTTTGGTCAACTTCATCCCGACTGTATGATCTACCAGATGTCTTGAAGTCTGTGATAACCAGAGTGTCATAACTGTCAATCTCCAACAAATCGTAGGCTCCAATCACAGGGATAGGAATGCCCTGAATGGTGAAACTGAACGCCTCCTCTATGGCCAGAATGGTAAAGTTATCATCAGGTAGTTTGTTATACCAAGCGGTCAAAAGATCTTTGCCATACATCAGCAGGGTTTTAAAATCATTACCATCAGCATAT
>CAYWIC010000282.1:0-2714 GCA_964458115.1 uncultured Anaerolineales bacterium
CTGATTTGCTAGACCCAGGCGCGGTGGAACGTATCCTTGACGATACGCAACCTGATTGGGTGATCCATTGTGCCGCTCAGGCCAATGTGGATGCCTGTGAGCATGATCCAGAGAATGCCTGGGAACTGAATACAGAATTACCCCGCAAACTGGCACAACATGTCGCCAGGCGCGGAGCGCGCATGTTGCATGTTTCTACCGATGCGGTTTTTGATGGCCAAAAAGGGAGATATAGCGAGAAGGATTCACCAAATCCCGTCAATGTTTATGCGAAAACCAAACTGGCTGGGGAAAGTGCTGTTTTGGATGTTGCAGCAGATGCAATCGTAGCGCGAATAAATATCTTTGGGTGGAGTCCGTCTGGCAGACGTAGTTTAGCCGAATTCTTTTTTAATAATTTGCAAGCAGGAAATCAGATAAGGGGTTTTACGGATGTTTATTTCTGCCCTGTTTTAGTGAATGATCTAGCAATACTATTTATCCAAATGCTGGAAAAGGGTCTGAGCGGACTTTATCATGTAGTCAGCAGTGAAAGCATTAATAAATATGAATTTGGGGTTGCCATAGCGAGACAATTTGGTTTCGATCCTGACCTCATTACACCCATATCTGTCACCCAATCTGGGTTGAAGGCAGTACGTTCCCCTAACCTTACACTTCGAGTTGACAAACTTATCAATGATTTAGGAGTAATTCCTCCTGGTATATCCCCAGCAATAGAACGGTTTTACACACTTTATCAACAAAACTATCCACAAATTGTGAGAGATCTTTGCATAGCTAATAATGAATCTTAAGAATTACATTGAACTAAATAAATACTCAAAATTTTTCCAGTCCCCTTGGATTGTTCCTCTTACCTTACTAATTATTAGCTTTGCCACATTTGGATTAATGTCTTCGAAGCTGGGATTATATTTTGATGACTGGACAGCAATTCTGGCGCTAAATGCTGAGTTGGACTTGTGGGAATTCTATCGGGGCGATCGTCCATTCTCAGCCTGGACATTTTTGGTGTTCGAACCAATCTTCGGATTATCTCCACTGAACTGGCAGATATTCACCATATTCCTACGATGGATTACTGCTTTGGGGGTTTATTGGATACTCAAGCAGGTTTGGCCTAAAAAACAACAAGAAGTTTTTTGGATGACGTTGATTTTCACCGTACATCCAATTTTTACCCAACAGTCTATATCCGTCGCTTATAGCCAGCATTTCATTACATATGCACTCTTTGCGATTTCTGTGGGAGCAATGCTTGCCATGCTCACAGGAGATAAACCAGTCATCATGTTTTTGATATCAATTCTAACTGCGGCTGGGCACATGTTTACTATGGAATATTTTTGGGGATTGGAACTTCTTCGCCCAGCGGTGCTGTGGTTGGTGCTTTCGAAAGATGCAGGCGGCAGTACCATGACAGATAGAGTCAAGAAACTCATTACGAAATGGATTCCATATGTAGCGATCTTGCTCTTGGTTCTAATCTGGCGGTATTTCCTGGTGGATTTTGGGGGTGGGGATACTAACAGTTTAAAATTGCTGACTTATATTTTATCTGAACCGGTCAATGGTATCTTGCAATTCGGGCAAATAGTTTTACGGGATTTAATTTCCATACTCTTTGACTCATGGTTCAAAACCTTGCAGCCGAGTTTGATCGACTTTGATTCCCCTTCATTAATGATAACTTGGGGTGTTGTTGTTTTTGTGGCCTTTCTTGCATACCTCTTTGGCAGATTATTCAAGCAGACTTTATCTGAAGGGGAGTCCTCATCTGAAACATGGGCTAAAGAAGCTCTGGTATTTGGGTTGTATGCCATTTTTGTGGGCATGATTCCTGGTTGGATAGTATTTCGTGAAATCTCGGTGGGGCTGTTCTCTGACCGAATCGCGCTACCAGCTATGATTGGTGCGGGAATCGTGTTGGTTAGCCTGGTGGTATGGATTGCTCCCAAATATCATACCCAGCTTATTATGATCAGTGTTTTCGTTGGGCTAGCAGCCGGAGCTCATTTTCGAATGGCAAACGAATACCGTTGGGAATGGGTTGAGCAGCGCCAGTTCTTCTGGCAACTGTATTGGCGGGCTCCTGCATTGAAAGAGAACACCGCCATCCTGACTGATGGCGCTTTGTTCAATTATACAGGTGAGCATCCTACAGGTTCAGCGATAAATGTTTTATACTCCAATCGAAAAGGGGACGGTCAGCAACCATATTGGTTTTTCGAAATCGATGACAATTTCTATAGAGATATGAGTCCCTTATTGGATGGATTGCCAATTGAATACGTCATACGCAATCTCAGATTCAATGGAAATGGGCGAGATAATCTGGTAGTTTGGTTTGACTTTCCTGGAAGTTGCGTCTGGGTGCTGAGCGAACAAGATATACTGCACCCAAACATTTCTCAGGTTACCAAAGCGGCCATACCCGTTTCGAATTTATCCCGGATTATCCTGGATTCACCTGAATCTACCCCTCCTCTACAGGATGTATTCGGCTCCGAACCTGAACATACTTGGTGTTATTTTTTCCAAAAAGCCAACATAGCCTATCACCAGCAAGATTGGGCGGAAATTGTGGCCCTGGGAAAAATAGTTGAAGATAACGATTTCGAACCTAATACCGACAATAAGATTGAATGGTATCCATTCATTGAGGCTTATGGCCGAATGGGGGATTGGAGTAGAGCAGAGAAATTAGCATC
>CAYWIC010000283.1:0-2651 GCA_964458115.1 uncultured Anaerolineales bacterium
CTTAAGACTGGAGCACATTGCGATCAGGCATCTAGATCTGAATGCGATCGGTCCGCAAATTCCCAGCCAAAATTGTCTTCGAGCGAAAATTTAAGTCTAGTGCCCACCATTCATTTGGTCACGGCGGGCACCAGCCATTAGCCATCATCAAGCATAGTCAGTTCACGGAATTTTGGAAAAAATACCGCCAGTTCCTAATTCCATCTTAATGAACTGCCCTCGATCTAGTCAGAACATCCGACTACCACATCTTCAACACGCTGCAAGAAAGCATCATCAGTGGGATAGTGAAGAAGTCCATCCTCGTCCCAGGTGTAGCCAGCATCAGCGAGAATACTCCTAGCTTTTTCCAAGTCAAACTCTATGACAGGGAGGTTGGGGTTATATGCTGAGTGACTAGGAGCGAAGGTAGAGTTATTGCTTCCAGGAACGCCTGCACCCTGCCATACCACGTTTATGATATAGTCTTTGTCGATGGCATGAGCGAGTGCTCGGCGGGCTTCGATATCCCGCCAAGGATCATTGGTCATCAACGGAATCAGATACTCAATCCTAAAGGTTGGTACCTGAGACACTGTGATGTGCGAGAATTCCTCGAGGCTTTCCGCCTGCAAAGGAGTCAACGCCACGTCGAGGAAATCTAATTCCTTTGTGGTTATCATCCCCAATAGCCCATCCACGCTGGGAATGACCAGGAATAAAAGCTCATCAACATATGGGGGGCTGAAGTGCTCTGTGTGTGCAAGGAGCGAGAGCTCCACATCCTTCTTATAATGGCCAAATTTAAACTGACCACTACCGATAGGATGGACGACCTCGGCTTCGCCAGGCGCGACACCCTGTTCTTCCACAAGGTTCTCCCACCATTGCTTGGAAAGGATTGGTTGTGAGACAAGAATCACGGTCTCAAACGGAGCAAACGCGCTTGATAATTTCACATCCACCGTTAGATCGTCAACAACCTCAACAACATCAACTACTTTCCAAACGAATGAGAGTTGGGCAGCTTCATGTTCTTTAGTGTAGTTGAAAGAGAATGCTATATCCTCTGCTGTGACGGGTGTGCCATCGTGGAAGGTCATTCCATCTCTTATATATAAGCGCCATGTGTTGTCTTCGATATATTCCCAAGACTCTGCAGCCCACGGAATTACGTTGAAATCCGCATCCATTCGCGCAAGGGTATCAAAGACATAGTATCCCTCCACGAACCAAGCGTAATTCATGTAGTTCAAAGACCGTGGAGCGTCGCTTGTTCTGCCAATTCTAACTTGTGTCCTGTCGGTTGCAGGTTTGATATTTCCAAATTGGCCCGGCCACTGAAATCCAGCCGCTCCATTGAAGGGCCAGTGCACAACATCGTTCCAGTCATCGCTGTTATAAGCATCAATGCGATCGGGATGACCGAGAATGTTTCGGGAGTAGTTTCCATGGTACAACTCCTGAGATTGAGCTATCAAGCCCTGACGCACTTCCGAATCCAGTTCCGCTTGCTGAGCATCGGCAAGGATGTCATATTGTGCACATACAAAATCTCCATAATTTTGCCCCTTCGACTCGGCACCTGCTTCACTCGAATGTCCATGTTTGAGAACCCACTCATATGGATCCAACCTTTGCGGACGAGCCGAGTTGTACCAGCGGATGATATTACCGTACTCACGCGACTTTGAAAGGGTTCGCATTTCACTTTTTGAGTAACCCTGGAGTTGGACCCGGAATCCCAGCGACTCCAAATCTTCAGTGATTTTGCGGCCTTCCTCCGCTGCCAAAGTTTGCCCAGTGTCAAATGCAAATAGAACCTCATCAACGAGATCCCCTACAGCTGCCTCGACTTCAGGCTCAACTTCGGGTACGTCTGCGGGCTCATCACTGGTCACGTCCGCGGGCTCAGCGGCAACCTCAGCTGGAGCTTCCGGCACTTCAGGTGTTGTGCATGCGGCCAGCATCGCACATGTTGCAACGATTACTATCGCAAGTAATAACGCTGGCCAGTTTCTTTTAGTCGTTTCTATATTCATTAAAATTCTCCTTTTGGCAATTTCTTCACGGCTCCGATAATTCTTCCCATTATCACCTCCTTTTTTTGATTCCGATCAATCATTTACTGGATTGAACTTTTCATCAATCGGATACCAGATTGTTTTTCCTTTATTTTCATTAGACAGGTCTTGATAATTTCTATCAACAGCTTGAGGGCAGTAAAGTCAAAAATATGCCGAGAACTAAAATGACTCCTGCAGCACACCTTCCTTAGGAAACGATGAATACCGCTCGTAGATTCTGGTACATGCTACAGAATGATCATCTGAGATATATTTTTGAGCTGGGCCTTCGGTGTGACATTGAGACCTAGCTATTTGACAGCGGGGTGCAAAGCGGCATCCTAAGGGCAAATTTCTGGGGTCGGGAATATCACCCTCTATGGATACCCGTTTTCTTTTATGGGTGGGATCAGGGACGGGTATCGCAGAAATCAAAGCCTTTGTATACGGATGTTCGGGATGGCTGGTAATTTTTTCGGATTTTCCTTGTTCAACGATGGATCCCAAGTAAAGAATGGCGATTCGATCGCAAATTTGACGCATGGTTGAAAGATCGTGCGAAATGTATAGGACGCCAAGACCCAATTCCTGGGTAAAACGGCGCAC
>CAYWIC010000284.1:0-2647 GCA_964458115.1 uncultured Anaerolineales bacterium
CAACCCCGATCATTAACAGCACAAAACTCCCCCCAACCAGGGTCCATTTGATGCTGGTGAAGAACGGTGCAATGAAATCGACGATCGGCGTGCGATCCGGATAGCGGAACATCACTAACGATGTGGAAATATTCTCAAAGTAATCCAGGATCATCGCCCACACTGGAACTAGATTGGCGCGCTGCCAGATGCTGTTGGGTGAGAAGCTTTTCCTTGTCAGCCAACTAATTGCCGTCACCAGGAACAAAGTGTAGACAATGGGCCAGATCAGGTCGAAGGTGAAGCGCACCCGGACATATTCCTGGCGGCCAGATTCACCGTAGGCTTGAGCCATCTGGTAGAGCTCTTGGGGTGAATAATAGAAAGACAGGTCGGGCGTATCTGCACCACCGCTGTTAGTATCAGCCTGGGCTGCCTGCCTGGGCAGCACAGTGGCTGTGAAAGCGGAAAAGATCACCAACCCTGCAATCACAACCCATCCTTTTGAAACCTTATGAAGCCATTCGGATAATTTTGCCCACATACGCTTCTCCGTTAGAGAAAGTCAATTGAATTATTCCATTAAGGAGTTACGCAGATGGAGAGTGTTTCTACTATACCGCCCCCCCCAACCCCCCAATTCTGGGGGGAGATTACCCATGATTCCCCCCAAGGTTGGGGGGCTAGGGGGGCAAGTGCGTAACTCCTGCCATTAAAGGATTTCAGCGAATTAACCCAGAAAAAATCCTATATATCCGTGAAATCCGTGTCCAAAATGTTTTCAGGCAATTTCCCATGGGGGCGTGCCGCTGCCGCCCGCGCCTATGAGTGATTCTCGGATGGAATCACCCAACTCTGGTAACACGTCAGCCACAGCGGCGAGCAGGCCGAAGCAACCGGCGATCATCATGTCGCCAAAGGGAGCAGGGAAGTAGGGGAGAAGCGTACTTACCCCCATCTGATACATGCCTCTCCTCGGGCCGGTTACCACCACATCGAAATCCCCCTCTCCTAAAGTGAGGGGTTCATCTTCATAGATTAATGCTCCATGCCCGTGATCGCCAAAGACATCTTCGTGTTCCAGGCTGCCGTCAGCCAGGGCCTTGAGCAAACCTTCCAGCTTGGGGAGATCGATCAGGCCGGTATGGTGTTCGAAGACGCCTTCGATGCCTTTGGGTCCCAAACGAAAGGCCAGCGTGTGAAAGTTGCCAACATTGGCGATCAATGTACGGGAGCGAGATTGAACCACTGGGTCCAACGTAGCACCTAAAACGGCGGCAGGGGCAGTGTCCATCAACACCAAGGGGGCATCCACATCATCCGAAGAATCAACCACAGCTTGTAATCGAGTCATAATTGATGGAATATCATCAGACCCAAAAGCAAAAGCAGAAAGCCGGTTTTTCGCTTTGATATGCTCGTCGAGATAATCGAAGCGAAACTGGCGGTCAGAGATATCGGGGGGCGCGGCGCCATGATCGAAGACCGCCACCGCAACCGCGTCCAAATCATCCATGATTACACCAAACTCACCGAAAGAACGCCGGATGGCAGAAAAATCAAAATCGCGCAGTTCCAGGCGAGTTACGGAGTCTGGCAGGGCTGCAACCTCATCCTCACTGACGATTTTGATCCCATCGGCTTCCACCTTGGTCAGATCATCATCAAATGTGCGCGCCGCCTCAGGGGTGGCGTATACCGGGTTGCCCGCTTTGGCGTGATCGCGAGCGGCCCAATGACTGGGTCCGCCGCCCATTGTCACGCCAGTAAGCGCGACAGCTTCACCCCGCTGTGTGGCTTCTTTCAACCGTTTGTGTACCATCATCGTTGGTGAGGGCACCACCAACTTGAAGCCATTCTCCAGGTCGATCCGCGAATCGTACAGGTAAATATCTTGAGTTCCAGTGCCTACATCTACGGTCAATATCTGCATAAATTCTCTCTTGGGTCAGCGAAATCTTCTCGCTCAAATATTTCGGAGTAAGTTTATCATGAATGCGTTTTCCTATGGCGAGATATGCGCTTTGTCCATTCGAATGGCGATAAAGCGCGTTACCTGCAGGAAACTCCTTGGAGTATACTTTGGATGTATTCGTTTGGGAGAGGTGAATTATGACGCTGAAGAATGAGCGAAAACGATGGGAAGAAGAGAAACTACGCCCGGTGACGGATCGATTCCCAGAGCGGAAGGACGAATTCTATACTTTGTCGGGGATCCCGCTCGAGAGGCTGATGCTACCATCCGATGATGATCCGAACTATGCGGAGAAGTTAGGCTTCCCAGGAGAGTATCCCTTCACCCGCGGCGTCCAGCCGACCATGTATCGCGGCCGCTTCTGGACCATGCGCCAATACGCCGGGTATGCCTCTGCCGAGGAGTCCAATGCTCGCTACCGATACCTGCTTGAGCAAGGTCAAACGGGTCTCTCGGTGGCCTTCGACTTACCCACACAGATCGGTTATGATGCTGATGACCCCATCGCCTCGGGAGAAGTGGGCAAGGTCGGCGTTTCCATCTCGTCTCTGCAGAATATGGAAACCCTCTTCAGAGAGATTCCTTTAGATCAAGTCTCCACCAGCATGACCATCAACGCCCCGGCGGCGATCCTGCTGGCAATGTATATCGCCGTCGCCAAGCGTCAGGGCATAGAACCCGGTAAATTACGGG
>CAYWIC010000285.1:0-2646 GCA_964458115.1 uncultured Anaerolineales bacterium
CCATAGTGCCTACGTTCAAGTGCGGTTTGTCTCTTACAAATGTTTCCTTTGCCATCTGTACTCTCCTACAACTGTAGTTATGTGTCGAACAATAAATTCAAAAAAATTCCTATAGTTCGCCTCGAATAATCCTATTGGCCAAATTGTCAGCAACTTTAGCATAGTGATCGAATTCCATCGTGAAAACACCCCGCCCTTTGGTAGCCGATCGCAAACGCGTTGCATAGCCAAACATCTCAGCTAGTGGCACCATCGCTCGGACAGCTTGTGTATTTCCCGGCCGCACTTCCATGCCCAACACTTCACCACGTCGAGAATTCATTTGTCCGATGACATCACCCAGGTAATCATCTGGGGCGACAACTTCTACTTTCATAATTGGCTCTTGCAAAACGGGTTTTGCCCGCTGCACACCGTCCCGGAATGCCATAGATCCGGCTAATTTGAAGGAAATCTCGTTTGAATCAACTTCGTGAAAAGAACCATCATACAAACGAATATTTACATCGGTAACAGGGTATCCTGCAAGAACACCGGACTCTGCTGTTTCACGAACCCCTTTTTCAACCGCAGGGATGAATTCCTTAGGAATAGAACCACCTTTGATTTCATCTTCGAAGGTTACACCGGTCCCAGGATCATTGGGTTCGACAGCAATTACTACATGAGCAAATTGTCCCCGGCCACCAGTCTGTTTTGAATGCCGGTACTCGACTTTTTCCACAGTCTGCGTAATAGACTCTCGGTAGGCAACACGAGGATTACCCACTCTAGCTTGGACATTGAACTCACGTAACAAGCGATCTACCAATACTTCAAGGTGTAATTCGCCCATCCCCGAGATGAGAGTCTGCCCGGTCTCAGAATCAACTCGAACCTGGAAAGTCGGATCTTCCTCTGAAAGTTTGTGCAAAGCTTCGGACATTTTGTCCTGATCAGCAAGCGTTTTGGGCTCAATTGCTACTGAAATCACCGGCTCGGGGAAGGTTATATTTTCTAAAATAATTTGACTGGCTGCATCACACAATGTATCGCCTGTGAAGGAAAACTTCGGTCCCAACACGGCAACGATATCGCCAGCAGATGCGCCATCAATATCTTCGCGGCGATCTGCATACATACGGATCAGCCTACCAACGCGTTCTTTCTTCTGCTTGACAGAGTTATAGGTTGATGCGCCTTTCTTCATGCGGCCAGAGTAAATACGTAAATATGCCAATCGTCCCACATAGGGATCGGTGACAATTTTGAAGACCAGAGCACTCATGGGGGCAGTATCTTCTGCTGGGCGCTCGAGTTCTTCTTCACTACCTGGACGGTAGCCCCGGACCGCGGGGATATCCAATGGCGAGGGCAAATAATCGACTACCGCGTCCAAAACTGGTTGAACACCCTTATTCCGTAAAGATGTTCCACAATACACTGGTGTAAGCTGACCGGAGATAACAGCTTGCCTCAATGCGGCTTTGAGCTCTTCAACGGTGATGGTCTCTCCCTCTAGATATTTGAGTGTGAGATCATCGTTGGTCTCAGCAATCTTCTCGACCACACGATCTCGCATTGCCTCTACTTGAGATTGGAGATCTACAGGGACCTCACCCACTACCGGCTCTTTACCCTGATCATCCTTCCATATAATGGAATGTTCTTCGAGCAAATCGACTACGCCTTTGAATTCCGCTTCCTCACCAATAGGCAGTTGAACAGCAACCGGACTGGCCCCTAATCGTTCTTTGATCATCTGGATGGTGCGATCAAAGGAAGCCCCAACACGATCCATCTTATTCACAAAACAGATGCGCGGTACCCCATAAAGATCAGCTTGTCGCCAAACAGTTTCGCTCTGGGGTTCAACACCTTGAACTGCATCGAATACGACCACACCGCCATCCAACACCCTTAAGGAACGTTGTACTTCCGCAGTGAAATCGATGTGGCCTGGAGTATCAATAACATTAATCAGATGATCATTCCACTCAGCCGACACCGCTGCGGAGACAATGGTAATACCACGCTCTCGTTCCTGGTCCATCCAATCGGTGACGGTGGTGCCGTCATCGACGGAACCAAGACGGTGCGTTTTACCTGTGTAGTACAGGATTCGCTCGGTCGTGGTAGTTTTACCGGCATCGATATGGGCAATCACGCCAATATTTCGATACCGCTCCAAAGGATACTGTCGGGACATTCGAACTTACTCTATCAGAGCCTATACTCGGAAATGGGAGAAGGCCCGGTTGGCTTTAGCCATACGATGAGACTCTTCACGCTTGCGGACTGCAGAGCCAGTGTTATTGGCTGCATCTAACAATTCATCAGCCAAAAGCTCAGCAGAAGATTTCCCTGAGCGGCCTCGAACAGCTGCCAGAAGCCAGCGGGTAGCTAAAGCAAATTGACGATGCGGAGGAACCTCCATGGGCACCTGATAAGTTGCACCACCAATACGACGCGGCTTCACTTCCATAATGGGTGAGGCATTCTCAATTGCTTTTTCGAACATTTCCAAAGCATCCTGGCCGCTGCGTTCTTGAATAATAGCCATGGCATCATAGACCACTCGAGTAGCCACGCTTTTCTTACCTTTCTTCATAACGCGATTGATAAAGGATTGCACTTTGACACTGTTGTAACGAACATCGGGTGCAA
>CAYWIC010000286.1:0-2638 GCA_964458115.1 uncultured Anaerolineales bacterium
TCCGCCTCGACACGCAGACCGAGCGTGGCTTTCTCTTCGAGATGCTGGCAAACCTAACCGATGATGACGGAGCCCAAGCTGAAATTCAGAATCTCGAACACTTGGCTAGCCAGGTTGTACAAGACAATGAAGAAAAATCAAAGATCATTCCCCCAACTGGCGAGAACCTGCTTGATGCTGAATCAAGAGAGATATTGCCATATCTGTACAGCGGTGAAAAACAAGGATTAGACGCCCTCGCACAGGTCAAGTTCTTCACTCCGGACAGCTCCTGGAGTTGGTATTCATCAGAATTTGATGGTGAAGATATACTATTTGGGTTAGTGGTGGGATTGGAGATAGAAATGGGTTATTACAGCTTGTCAGAACTTCAATCTGTGAAGGGACCGTTGGGATTACTAATTGAGCGGGACTTACACTTCAAGCCCAAGTCTTTGCGCGAGCTAAAAGAACTCCATGAAAAGATACGTTGAATGTAGTTCGATAACTCAATTCAAAGGGTGATGTCCATATACCTTCGATCTTAGTTCCTCAAATTCCTTTTTCGTTGGTGTATCTGTTTTTAGGTCACTAACCTGCCGCTGCAAATCTCGATGTCCAGATTTCAACTCACTAAATCCCATCTTTGTCTCATCTCGTAACCCATCTATCATCTTTTCAACGCCACTAATCACTGCTTCACTGGATTGACTAACCATCTCGAATACGTCCTTCTTCGTTGGAACATCTTTTAGAATATTGCTGAGAACACTCTCAAGATCCTTCTTGGTCAGTGGTATGTTATTGACCATATACTGATCCTAGCAGGGTGGCAGATTCAAATCAAGAGCATTTTTTGGTTCTTGACAATCGCTGCTCTAGATGCTTTGATGGAATGGATTGCCACAATTGCAACAATCACTATGAAATCTCATCTCAGCGTCACAGAAATCTCCAAAGTTGCCCAAAAGGAACGCTCTACCATCGTGCGTTGGATCAAGGCTGGAAAATTTGGTAACGTACGCAAGGTCGGCAACGAATATCAGGTTCCTCATGTAAGCTTCAAAAAATGGTGGGATGAGAATATGAGCGGATTCCCACCTCAAGAAAAAAACCATACAATATCAGCGACGCAAAACACAGGGGGAAAATGAAAGATGCAAAGGTTATATCATTTTCGATTTTCAAGGGTGGTACTGGCAAGACCACCTCTGCCGTAAATGCCGCTTCAGGGTTGGCTCGATCGAAGGAACGTGTTCTGCTTGTTGATTTGGATCAACAGGCTTCCGCTACCCGTCATCTTGGGGTCGATCCAGAACCCATCTCTCCTACCTTATACGATGTATTCGTCCGCAAAATACCCCTTAGCCTAGTAAGACAGAAAACTCCTTTCGGTTTTGATCTGATCCCTGGTCATCCCCTATTGGCCGCTGTTGAGGAGGCTCTTGAGCCCGGTGATGAGCATCTATTGAAAGATTACCTGGCGGGCATACTCCCCGATTACGATTTTATTCTTCTCGACAGCACACCTCCTAAGGCTATGTTAGCAATAAGTGCATTGGTAGCCGCTAACCATGTCGTTATCCCCCTACAAGCCCAACGCCCAGCTTTAGACGGCACACATGATATCCTGAGATTCATCCAGGATGTGGTTTGGAAGAAATACAACCCAAATCTCAAGATCATGGGAATTCTCCCCACCATGGTGCGCCGCCTGGGAGGTCATTCCGCCGGAGTGATCGAAAAAGCTCGCGAGTTGTGGGGCGATAAAGTCCTGCCTCTTGAGGTACCTGAAACAATCATATTCCCCCGCTCCTTCGATCAGGGACAACCTGCGATCTTGTTTGCACCCAATCATAAGTCCGTGACTCCATACTTGGCTTTTGCCAAAATGATCTATGAAAAGACCTGATCCTGCCCGTTTCATGGGAAGCCGCAAATCCAAGGTGGACACCTTGGAGATGAAAGGCTTCAGCGACCCCACATCAAATACTCCCAACACGCCAGAACGAAAAAAATTCACCCAGTCAAAAACGACAAAACGTACAGAAGTACTTTTGTACGATCGTACGTCCGAACGGACGAACGTACGAAATGTGGATAGAGTGAAGATTCGTCACGCTTTCGATATCTACGAAGATCAATTGCGTGAACTACATACCAGGCAGCTAGAGGCCGTTCGTGCGGGTAAGAAGAAGCCTGGATTAGGCACTATGGTTCAGAAAGCATTAGATGAATATATTGAGAATAATCAACGAAACCCAGAAGGAAAACGTACGTCCGGACGAACGGACGAACCTTCGAACGAACGGACAAACGATCAAATTTGACATCCTACGTAGAATCGGTTTATGTTAATATTGCAAGCTTTTTTCTTGCTCTTTGAAAGCCCTGTCAGTGAGTAGGGGATGTCGTCTGATAAATCCATCCTTAGGATGTGTGACCAACAGAGTCACTTCGACCCAGGAGTGATCCGAACTGAATAGCTGACAGGCCGACGCCGCCGGAGAAAAAAGAACGGCGGGAAACCAGGGAAAAGAAAAACGCCCCGGAAATTCCAAGGCGTCGTTTACAAATCTATTTGCTCATCTAAAGATTATCCTTGAGAAAGATCTTTAGATCAACGATTTTGCGTCAGCAAAATAAATATAGATTCTAG
>CAYWIC010000287.1:0-2544 GCA_964458115.1 uncultured Anaerolineales bacterium
GATTAGTTCAGCCGTCTCAAAATGGGAAGTTATTTTTGCACGCCTCCTAAGATAGGTAGGGCTCCAATGGATTGTTGGGGGTCGGCGACAATGCTTGCCATCAAAACTTGGAAATGCTCGGCCATGCGCGCAATGGTTTCAGGGTCGAAAAGGTCAGGACTGAATTTGATAACACAGGAGAGGCACTCGTCCGTCTCCACAATTTCAAGCACAAGGTCAAACTGCCCTTCCTGCTGGGGTATGGGATAAGCTTCGAGCTGTAGTGACCCCCACGAAATCGTCTCTTGTGTCTGTGAATGCCCTAGTAAGCCGGCTAGCTGTGAACCACGCTGTGGCGATTGAAGTATGAAAAAGGCCTGAAAGAAAGGCGGACGACTGGGATCGCGATCGATATTTAAGTTCTGTACCAGAAGTGGAAAAGGGTAATCCTGGTGAGAACGGGCCTCTCGCACAGTGGTGTGCACTTGACCCAAGAACGAAAGAAAAGAAGGGGTATTTGACAGGTCAGCGCGCAAAACAATTGAGTTTACAAAATCTCCCACAACATTGGCAAACTCAACCTGATCGCGTCCCGCCGCTGGCGATCCAACCAGGATATCATCCTGACCCGTATATCGATGCAAGAGCACCTGGAAGGCAGATAGTAGAAGGGTGTAGAGGGTTACCTTCTGAGTGCGGGCTAGCTCTCGGACGGCTCTGGAGAGTTGCGGTGTGAGTCTGAACGGAAAGGAGGCTCCACTGGTACTTTGCACCGGAGGGCGAGGTCGATCTGTGGGCAAGTTTAGTGTTGCCAGAGGGGCGGATAATTGCGCGCGCCAGTAGGATTCGTCCCGCTGTCCTTCGGATCCCGCCACCATGTCTGCCTGCCAATGGACAAAATCAATATATGTTTGTTGGAGTTGAGGCAAGTTCTCCGGTTTGCGATTGACCTCGGCATGGTAGAGGGTCTTCAGTTCATCCAGAATGATCCAGATAGACCACCCATCACAAACAATATGGTTTATCACGACCAAGAGAATGTGATCATCGACTGCGCGCCGAAATAAACGAACTCGTAAGAGGGTATCGCGATGTAAATCGAAGGGCTGCCGATAGTAGGCGATAACCAGCGCCTTGATTTCTTCCTCTTCTAATCCTGACACATCCAAAACATCAAAATCTAGCTCTTGGTATCCATGCACGACCTGTATGACTTCGTCATTCTGAGTCGAAAAGGTCGTGCGCAAGCTGGGGTGGCGCAAGATAATCGCTTGAAAAGCTCGTTTTAGGGCAAGAACATCGAGAGTAGATCGAATGCGGACGGAAAGGGCAATATTATAGGCCGCACTGGCAGGCGCATTTTGGTATAGAAACCAAAGCGCTTGCTGGTTATATGAAAGTGGGTGTGTTGAATGCTTCTGCCTAGCCTCTTCCTTTAGCATTTCCGCCAGCAGTTGGCGACGTTCATCCGCAGTTAGGTCACGTAGATGTTCTGGATCAGTCATGTTGCTTATTCCCACGCATTCGTTTATCCAGCAATTCTGCGATCTCCTCATCAGAGAGTTGATCCATTTGCGAAAGAAGATACGCGGGATCTCCTGCTCCAGATTCAGAAGTTTTGGATGCGCGCTCCCGCTGAAAATGTTTTCCATGGATGAACTTTGCTACAGCAGAAATGTTTGGGAATTCAAGCAAAACCCTCGGACTAATTGGAGCCCCCAGGCGATCTGAAAGCTCACTGATCAGACTTACACCTACAAGTGAATCTACCGGGTAGGATTCTAATGGGGCTTGGGGATCAATATACTCCACTGGTACTTTCAGCGTTTGTGCAAATCGGGTAACAAGTAAATTTTCGAGCGCTTCGACGGTCAATTCTCCAATGCTCGCCTGTGAAATATCAGCAAAATCATAATTTTGTGAAGCGATGATGTCAGTAAAGGTGTCAGCAATGATTATCTGGTCCTGAAAACTTCCATCCATAAACGCCTGTCTCATCGACTGCCGCTTTAGCTTTCCACTGGATGTCTTTTGGATGACACCGGGGCGCGTAAGGAGCACGGCATAGCAGATGGTTTGATGTTCTTCCATCAGACGGCGGCGGATGCGGCGTACAATTTTCTGGGCAGCCTCCACTGGCATTTTTTTTGTGCGCACCTCGGCTATCACTACAATTTGTTCTTTGAGATACTCTTCGGGGGACTCATTGGGGTGGGGCACAGAAAAGACCACTGCACGTCCAGGTCGAATTTCTGCAGCACATAGATTGACAGATCCTTCCAGATCCTGTGGATAAAGATTGCGGCCGCGAATGATGATCAAATCCTTTATTCGGCCTGTGATATACAATTCATCCTGATATATTGCCCCGAGATCGCCAGTTCGAAGGTATCCAACCTCTTCAGGGTCACCCGCGATTTTTGCTTCTAGCAACTCTCGAGAGAGAGATGGTCGCCCCCAATACCCAATAGCTTTGCTAAGCGAATTGATCCAAATTTCTCCAACGTAACCACGCTCACATTCCTGCGCGTGGTTACGTTGGAGAAATTTGGATCAATTCGCTTA
>CAYWIC010000288.1:0-2503 GCA_964458115.1 uncultured Anaerolineales bacterium
GGCTGCTCAACTTGGGGGCGGAGGAGCGACCGATTATGCTGATCGCAATTGGCTATCCTGATCCAGGAGGCATGGTTGCTTACTCCCAAAGAAAAGCCCTGGGTGATATCAGGAGGTATGGTCTGGATGATCATTGAAGTTCGCGGATTGTACTTCGTAAATAAGGGCTCAGAGTTGATGGCCCAATCGATCGTTCAGCAAATCTCTAGTTGGGATGAAGAGTGCATCCTGGCTGCAAATCTAAGGGTTGGAAATTTCCAGCAAAGGATAAATCTCGGGTTTCATCATTTAACGTGGATTGATTTAATTCGGTTTCCGCAAATCGCTAAAGTTATCAGTCTGTTTGTTGATAGATCTGCACAAAGAATCCCTAGAAAAGTGCGGGAAAAGGGGCGGGTTGTCACTTCGCCTGAGATTAGTGCAGTATTTGATATGTCTGGTTTCGCTTATAGCGATCAATGGGGGATTGCTCACGCACAAACATTAGCGGGTAATAGTGAGCGATGGAAAGACGAAGGTAAAAAGCTAATTCTGCTTCCACAGGCTTTTGGCCCATTTACCAGTTCCCCAATTATATATGCAATGAAGACTGTGCTCAGGAATGCCGACTTAATATTTGCCAGGGATCAGATTTCATATGATCATTTAATTAGTATTGATGGGCAAAAATCAAACATAGAAATTGCTCCTGACTTCACTAATATTTCGAAGGGATGTATTTCTGATACTTCCCATGAATATATGGGGAAGCCTTGCATTATTCCAAACGCGCGTATGTTGGATAAAACCGATGCCGCAGTGGGTAGTTGGTATACAGAATTTTTGATTACCAGTATTGACTATTTATGGCAACGAGGATTAGAACCATTCATATTGCTTCACGAAAAAAATGATTACGAATTGACACAGTATCTTCAGAAAAGGTTAGAAAGAGAAATCCAGATTGTATTCGAGTCTAATCCACTGTTTATCAAAGGCCTTATTGGAGCTTGCCCAATGGTCATATCATCGCGCTATCACGGATTGGTGAGCGCACTTTCTCAAAGCATCCCGTGTTTAGGCGCGGGTTGGAGTCATAAATATGAGATGCTGTTTCGCGACTATCGAAATGCAGAGTATCTCGTAGAAGTCGATTCTTCAAAAGACATGATACGGTCCAAGCTTGATACGCTCATCAATGGAAAAGATCGGGAAGAAATTATCTCCCGTTTAGATGCAGCTTCTGTCGTGCAGAGTGACCTTGTGTTACAAATGTGGGCTCGCATCAAAGATGTCTTATTCCACTAAATGTTCTTGATGTGGCATAGCGTTATTGCTCAAGCGGAGGCAATTTCGAGGCGAGAGTGTCCGAGGCAATTATTTGATCATCTTGAAAAAGGCCCAAATTATATTATCATCCCATGGTATGAAAATATTTTGGAGAACTTATCCACATCTGGGAAACGAATCAAGTTCTATGTTTGATGAGCGACACGAATCGCGTTCTTGACATGAATGGAGGAGTTGGTTTGAAAGTATTATTCGTTACCCATCTCTGCGCTCACTACCGGGTGAAGACCTTCGAATTACTAGCAAGTAAGTTTTCCATGCGGATCGTTTTCTATTCTCAGGGCGGAGAACGCTATTGGTCGGCCAAGCTGCATGGAGCCATGACGGGAAATTTTTCTCACGAATATCTAACTGGCTTTACCCTTGGATCTTTGCGGGTTACACCTGTGCTCATCAAGAGGTTATTGCAAACCGATGCGGATGTAATACTAAAGTGCATCAATGGAAGATTTGCTGTACCGACAACCTTTCTTCTCGCACGCATGCGAAAGAAGCCATTTGTGTTATGGACCGGCGTTTGGAGTCATCCGACCACTCTCTTTCATCGAATCACATTTCCTTTCACCCGCTATCTGTATCGCCACGCAGACGCAATTGCGGTCTATGGTGAGCACGTTAAAAAGTATTTGGTTGATCTGGACGTGCAACCAGACAAAATCTTCCTCGCACCACATGCACTGGACAACGCAGTGTACAATCGACCCGTCAGCCCCGAAGAATGCTCTGAGATACGAAATCAGTATGATCTCGCGGATCGCCCCGTAATATTATATTCAGGCAGGTTAGAGAAATCAAAGGGACTGGATTATCTTATTGAGGCAGTTGGCGCACTTGGCTCCCCAAACCCGGTGCTGGTATTTGTCGGAGATGGTTCAGATCGTGAACGTCTGCAAGCCAGTTGTGCTGCTCACAACGTATCAGTACGTTTTACTGGAATTATTCCCACTCAAGAACTCTATCGTTACTATGCGATTGCGTCTATGTTTGTTTTACCCTCGATTACTACTGAATATGGCCGTGAAGAAACTTGGGGTTTGGTAATCAACGAAGCCATGAATCAGCAAATACCGGTGGTCGCTTCAGAAGCTGTTGGAGCGGCAGCCGGGGGCTTGGTGCGCGACGGAGAAACTGGGTTGGTAGTTCCCGAACGTGATGCCAGGGCTTTATCACACGC
>CAYWIC010000289.1:0-2454 GCA_964458115.1 uncultured Anaerolineales bacterium
CCCGATTAGTTCAGCCGTCTCAAAATGGGAAGTTATTTTTGCACGCCTCCTTAACCTGAGTGTGTTCGAATTCGATGGCGGTAATAACCAGAGAGTCATCAAATACGCGTGTTCCACTAATTTCTCCAGCAGTAGAGCAACCCACAATCAGTGCGTCGGGATAGGCATTGCGAATATTCATGATATGTCCTGGTTCTTGGAGGACATCCCTGGAACCGAAAGCAAGCACCCATTGGGCAGATACAAGTTTGCCGGGTGGGTCTGTCACCCAATTTTTCGATTGTCTCCACGTGCTCTGTTCGATTTTCATTGTAGGTACTCCTTTCTCATCTAGCAAAGCTTATTGTTCAGGGGTTATTTGAACAGATACTTCAGTTACCCCCGCGAGTTGTCCCAACTCGCGCACAGCCATTTGAAGCACGGTGTCGATGTCGAGGGATTGACTGAAACGAGCTGTGGCCTGGCTGAGAAGTTCCTCTTGGGCAGCCCGACGCTGCGATTCCTCAAGTAGGCGAGCATTTTCCAGGGCCACCGCAATTTGGGTGGATACTTCCTCGGCCAACTCTCGATCATCTAAAGTCCATTCGGCCTCATCAGGGTTTCTGCGTAATGCAATATCCCCCAAGGATTGGCCTCGCAATATGATCGGGATTAAAAGATGTTGGTAACCTAGATCGTCGGTATGGACTTTTACCTGATTTTGGTCTGATGTCTGGAAGACGCTGATTTGGTCTTGAGTAGCTGTTTTTACCCTCACCTGATCGAAATGATAGGATTCTTCCTTACTTCCCAGTCTTTGTTGCCAGGCTTTATCAATGTGCTGGCCGTAAAGCAATTGGAGTTCCTGGACAGTCTGTTGACTTTGATCAAGCAGACGGACATTGTCGATGGCCATTGCAATTTGATCGGCCATAATCTGCAGAACTTCTACTTCCTGGTTCGAAAACGCTTCAGGCGTCTTCGATTGCACATCAAGGACACCGATAACTCTATCCTGGCTCCTCAGAGGCAGCGCGATCTCAGAACGAGTTTCAGGTAGATCGGAATTGTTGAAGAAATGATCGTCTTCTCCAACATCAAGGGCGATGCGCGGTAGCCCTGTTTTGGCGGCATGTCCAACGACACCCCTTTGACCAACGCCAAGCCGATGCCCTCTCATGAGCATACGCTGCCCGCCTTCACTGTTGGCTGCCTGTAGAATAGCAAATTCGTTTTCTTCATCAACGAGGAAAATGCCAACATGGTAAAAGCCAAATTTGTTGGAGATCATTTCAGTAGTATCTCGCAATAAAACGTCGAGGTCGCGGATGGATGACGCTTCATGGGCGACTTGGGCAGTAGCTTCGAGCTGTGTGCTACGGTTGTGAAGCTCGATGGTTTGCTCTGCAACCTGGGCACTCAAGGATTTATATAACTTTGTGAGTTCTTCGGCCATATGGTTGAACGTGTGCGATAAAACACCAATCTCATCATCACGGATTTCCTCGACACGCTTTTCCCAATTACCCATTGCAAACTGGCGAGTAGTTTTGGTGAGAGTTATTATGGGTCTGGTGATCCAAGTGGAAATAATCCAGAGGATGATGCTGAGCAAAGCGATTAGCACGACGGGTGAAATTAGGGCGAATGGAGTAAGCGCTTTCAGTTTTTCGAAGGCGATCACTTGTGGAACGTCAATGGTCAACCCAGCCCCGAGGGACTCTAGCCATCTGTATCCTGCTATGGATTGAGTACCATCAAATGAGCGCATGTAAAGGTTGGCTTGTTCACCAGTTTTATCGAGTAAGTGTTGATCATTGAGATGAATTAAAGTATTTACCTGCGATCGTGAGGGTGACAAAACAGCCAACTCCTCGATGTGATAATCCAACCCAAGAAAGCTTCCGTTCTCAAGGACGATATAACTGTTTGATTGGGGTAAGAATTTCGCTGTGAATGTCAGGAAGTCGAGAAATTGTGAATTGTTTAGAATTCCGATAAGGTACCCGTTTATCTCCCCTGCACCTTCGATTGGCACATGTGAGAAGATCATGATTTCTTCGTTGGATAGGGGAGGTACCGCGTGGTCGATAAATGTACCGGGTACATTTGAAAAGAGACTGTGAAAGTGTGAACCAGTTAGATGTTTGCCTTTCCAAGCCGGTTGCGTCGAAAGAACGATCTCACCCGATGATGACAAGACAAAAAAATCGCGAAAGTTTACGCTGCCCCGCTCTGCATTTAGTGATTCCAGTTGATCCAGGATCACCTGGTGGGAGGCCGAGATCTTATTGTGTTCACCTGCCTTGTTTGCAAGAACTAGGTCGAGAGCTTCCATCACTAATTCTTGTTGCAGAGTGGCATCCAGCCGTATTTGTGCGGTTGTGACCCAGATATCGATATCCGAATCGATAATTTGCAAGGGCTTTGGTGCATAAATCCGAAAGGCAGCTATAATAGGCGCAATGATTTTCT
>CAYWIC010000290.1:0-2124 GCA_964458115.1 uncultured Anaerolineales bacterium
GGGGGGGGGGTTTTTCCCCCCACCCCCTATCTCCTGCACACCACGCCTCAAGTGCGTAATTCCTAATTCTAATATCTAACATATTTTTGTAAGAATCGAGCTGGCAATCTCATCAACCTATTGGAGGGGTTTGCTGGTTGCGCCGGTAGACCGCGTAAATTTTGAATTCAACTTTAGAGGTAAAAAATGAAGAAAATATCCCTGCTTTCAATAATGCTTCTCCTCCTGCTTGCTGTGTGCTCAAGCGCGATAAACGAATCAGCTGCTGAAAGTTCTGCAGAAGTTCAACCTTTTGTCATCGGTGCCATCCCCGATCAGGACCCCGAGAAACTACAACGGCGCTTTGGGCTTCTGGCGGATTATCTAACGAGCGAACTTGGCGTTCCTGTGGAATACAAACCCGTTACAGATTACGCCGCTTCCGTAACCGCCTTCCGCGTTGGAGACCTGGACATGGTCTGGTTTGGTGGCCTGACAGGCGTGCAGGCACGGTTGCAGGTGGAGAATGCCCAGGCGCTCATCCAGCGCGAGGGAGATGACCAGTTTCATAGTGTGTTCATTGCCAATATGGATAGCGGCATCCAGCCCATAGATGAGATTACCGGGTTGGAAGCGCTCATAGGACGTTCGTTTACCTTCGGAAGCGAGTCGTCCACTTCTGGACGTCTGATGCCTCAATATTACCTAAGCCAGGCTGGAGTGACTTTGGATGATTTCAAAGGCGAAGCCGGATTTTCTGGATCACATGACGTCACCATCGATCTTGTGGAAGCGGGGAGCTACGAAGTTGGGGCTTTGAACGAAAAGGTTTGGGATTCCCGAGTTGAGGCTGGTGAGGTGGATTTGGAGAAGGTACAACTCATCTGGCGTACGCCTGCTTTCTATGACTATCATTGGGTTGTCCGTCCAGAGGTCACCGAGAGCTATGGTGAGGATTTTGTCCAGCGTGTAACCGAAGCATTTTTAGCCCTGAATATCGATGATCCCGCACATAAGGAGATCCTCGATCTCTTCAATGCTGAGCGGTTCATCGTCACCGAGAACGACAACTATTTTCAAATAGAAAAAGTCGCTCGCGAGATCGGCAAAATACAGTAACGCATGCCAACCGTTTTCGAACTGACCGGTGTGAATCAGCGTTTTGGCACCTTTCCAGCCTTGAAGGATATCAATATCCAGATCGGCGCGGGTGAACGCGTCGCGCTGGTTGGCCCCAGTGGCGCTGGAAAGAGCACCTTGATCCGGTTGCTAAATGGAACGATTTTCCCAACGGATGGCTCGGTTCGCGCACTAGGACAAGATGTAATTCGTCTCAATTCCCGACAATTACGTCGTCTACAAGCACAAATTGGGACGATATACCAGCAGTTTCATTTGGTGGATACTATGCGTGTGATCCACAATGTCAATGCCGGTCGATTGGGAAGTTGGTCTACACCCAAAGCACTGCTGTCCCTGGTTTGGCCTCAGGATGTTGAGATTGCATCTCAAGCTCTCGATCTAGTTGGCATTCCGGAAAAACTGTATGAACCCACTCACCATCTTTCTGGGGGTCAACAACAACGCGTGGCTATTGCTCGAGTGCTCGTACAAAACCCTATTGTCATTTTGGCTGATGAGCCGATTTCCAACCTCGACCCCGAGCGTGGGCGCGATATTTTCGATCTTCTGCTCAAGGCGAGTGTAGATGGCAATACAACCCTGATTGCCAGTCTCCATGCCGTCGAGTTTGCCCTCAGCCATTTCCAGCGTATTATCGGTTTGAGAGAGGGAAGAATTTTGTTCGACGCTCCCGCGACTGGCGTGTCGGATGAAATGATCCAGGCACTCTATCAGATTGCCTCTGTCTCCTGACAAAATTATGCAGACGACACTTTCTAGCTCGATGCCAAAAAAAACCTCTCGGGGGACGGCGTTCATTAACAAGAGAGGAGTATGGGCGGCTTTATTCTTTCTAGGTGTGGCTTGGGCTCTAGGTCAATCAGAGCTATTCCTCAGCGAGGTTCTCAACCTAGGTGGCTGGACAGTGGTGGCAAGACTGCTTGAAGCGTTCACCCACCCCGAACTGAGTTTGGAGGCGTGCAAAAATAACTTCCCATTTTGAGACGGCTGAACTAATCGGGG
>CAYWIC010000291.1:0-1973 GCA_964458115.1 uncultured Anaerolineales bacterium
CGCACCCCACTCACCCCTACATCTGGGGGATCACCCCGGCAATTCCTAGAGAACCTCTTATCCTTTGATCGATCCAGCCAACAACCCGCGCACAAAGAATCGCTGGAGGGAGAAGAAGACCAGCAGTGGCAAGAGCATTGAAACAAATGCGCCAGCAGTGAGCACGTGCCAATCTGAACCTCTTGATCCAACCATTTCGGCAATACGGATTGTCAGCACCTGAGCGTAGGGTTTGGCCCCAACAAATACCAGAGCGACCAAATAGTCGTTCCACACCCATAAGAACTGGAAGATGGCGAATGAAGCCAAGGCCGGCACCGAGAGTGGTATTACCAGTCTGGTAAAAATTGTAAAATGGGAGGCACCGTCTATGAATGCTGATTCCATCAGGTCTCTGGGGAGACCGCTGAAGAAATTGTACAGCAGGTAGGTGGCAAATGAAAGCCCAAAGCCAGTGTGCGCTAACCAGAGACCCAAAAACGTTCCGTTCAAGTCGAGCTTGGTGTAGTCTCGCAAGATGGGAATGAGCGCTGTTTGCAGAGGGACTACCAGGAGGGCAACCAGCACGACAAACAACCATTTTTGACCTGGAAATCGTATCCAGGCAAAGCCATAGGCAGCAAAACTCGCGATCAACATGGGAATCACAGTAGACGGAATCGAAACCGTCAGGCTGTTGAACATCGCACTCCAGAAATCATCCTGCTTCACAGTTTCAATGCTGCCATCAGCCTTTGTTATCTCGTATTCTTTGCCTCCAAGAACTTGCTGATAATTTTCTAGGGTGAAATCTGTCCGCATCGTCCATTTTTGTTCCTGGATCTCGATACGACCTAGACGCTTATTTCCGATCCAGGTCACTCGCTTTCCATCCTGGTTTTCGATGCCCTCTCGGAATTCCTGGAATGTGCCTGTGGAGCCTTGAATTTCCATTACCCCATCCTTGTCCAGGTCATCAGGGATTTGAATTTCCGCCACTTGTATCCACTCACGGTGTGGCAAGATCGTCCACCAACCCGATGTTTGGATATCAAATTTGGTTCTGAAAGATGAAACCAGCAAACCGATGGTAGGAATTGTCCATAGAAAAACCAGGAGAAAGAGGGACCCATTGACAACAATGTCACTAGTTATTTGCTTTAATTTTGTACTCCCTATATTTTCGCTCATTGGAATGCCTTTCGGTCGCTAAACTGTTTCAGGTTATAGGCCATAACCGGGGTGACCGCAATCAGTAAAACCACAGCTATTGCAGAGCCGTAACCAAAATTACGGAATGTAAAATATTGCCTATAAAACTGTGTTGCGATTACATGGGTACCAAATTGGCCGCCAGTCATTACCATCACAACATCGAATATCTTCAAGGTAAAGATAATAATTGTGCTACTAACTGTGATGATGGTTCCCATAATATAGGGGATAATAATCCTGAAAAATATCTGAACTTCCGTCGCCCCATCCACCCTAGCTGCTTCAAGTAGATCGGCAGGTATGCCTTTTATCGCAGCGGAAAAAAGTACCATAGCAAACCCGGTTTGCAACCAGATTACGATCACAATCAGGAAAAGATTATTCCAAGGTTGGATGAGCGCAGTCCAGGCTTGGGGTTCGTTTCCTAAGCTCACCCAAATGGCATTCAACAAACCAATCTGGGGATCGCCAGCGTCTTTCACTTCGTAAATGAAATTCCAAATCACACCTGCGCCAACCATCGATATTGCCATTGGCAAAAAGATAAGTGATTTGGCAAGCGATTCGAAACGGCTGCGGTCTGCCAGCATGGCGATAAGAAGTCCGAAACTGACAGAGAGAGTTGCGCCGAAAATAATCCATAAGACATTGTTGCGAACAGCCAGGAGCATTATTCGCTCATTGAAGAAAACATCGTAATAATTACTTAGCCCGACAAAGGTATTTCGGCACGGTTCAGGAATAAGTTGACAGATTAGGAAGAAAAGGCTTGTCAGGGG
>CAYWIC010000292.1:0-1935 GCA_964458115.1 uncultured Anaerolineales bacterium
CTCGGTATTGGGATTGTCCGTCAGGGAAACCGGGCGCACAATCCACGAAGTCATTCTGATCTCTGAATCCTGGTATGTTGCTCCAACTGATGTGAAATACCCCGACGCACCCCCAAGTGAACACCCCGACCGAAGGGAAGCCATCACTCTAGCTGGCAGAGATTCCTTGGGACTATGCTACATCTTTGCCATCCAGCCATTCCACCGAGACGAAAATGAACGACCGGTATTCGAAGAGTTAGATCTCCAACAATTCGGCGAAGAGATTGATAAAAACCTTTACTCTACCGGCCTGCTCGATTTCCTGTTCACGCCGGTTGACCCAATTTTGCATTAGGGGGCTTATGTCTCATGAACATTCACCAAAAAGACCCTACGAACTCTTTGGCTTCACCGAGAACGAGAAGTTGCGCTGGCGAGTTGATGGTAACCGCTTCGAAGAGATCCTTACGGATGAAAACACTCAAATCCACACCATCAATGAATCATCCAACACTTTCGGAGAATTCCTCTTCGTCACCACCAGCCGACCCGGTCTCCAGGGCCGCATCTGCATGACTTTTTACGGAAACGGCTTTCACGAATATCGCGAGCGTTGGTTGATCGACGATTGGTTCTGGCATCAGGCTATAGCTCACACCAACCTGTTGAAGGAGAAAATCCCCAAAGATGACGCTCAAGAAATGTTGCAAAAGCATTGGGAGAGCATCAAGTCCCACATCCGCCTCGATACGCAAACCGAGCGCGGCAGGCTCTTCGAGATGCTGGCCGATCTGACTGACGATGACGGTGCCCTTGCTGAATTTCAAGATTTTGACAATCTGGCTAACCAGATAACAACGGTTGAAAGTGAAGAATCTGAGATCATTCCACCAACTGGAGAAAACTTACTCGATGATGAATCGAGAGAGAAATTGCCACCCCTATACACCGGTGAGGAGCAAGGCCTAGATGCCCTGGCTCAGGTAAAATTCTTCACTCCGGATAGTTCGTGGAGTTGGTTCGCTTCGGAATTCGATGGAGACGATTTGTTCTTTGGGCTCGTAATCGGCTTGGAGATAGAACTTGGCTACTTTTCGCTCCAGGAATTGCACGCCATTCACGGCCCCTGGGGATTGCCCATTGAGCGGGATTTGCACTTCGAGCCTAAATCGCTGCGCAAGCTGAAGGAATTCTACATAAAAAATCGGAGAATGTAAAAAGGTAAATATCAAAAGATCGTAGCCAACAAAAAACGTTTGTTCTCTCACACTATGAAATCATTCATTACATATGCACAAGCCAGAAGTTATGATCAATGGATCTTATGAAGTCGATGCTGCTACGGTGTAAAGCTTTATTTTTTGTTTCTTTTTTTTCTTGTTTTTTTCATTTGTTTTACATAACACCGCAATTGATAATTCTGAAATGTGATAAGTGTAGACAAAGTTGTATCTCGGTTTTTCAATAGAGCAATAGTAAAAACGTTATAAATTAGAATTGAAAGAATAATTGGCCAGTTCAGAGAATTCCAAAATTCACAAGGCACGAAAGTTCTACTCAAAACAACTAATGCTGCTAGAATTATTGTAAATATTGTTAAAATTATCCATATTTCTTTTACACTCCATATCCACAAGATGACAATGGCCATACAAAGGATTGCAGGTATCTCATTAGGTAATTCAATATTTAGAGCTGGGTTCAATGTAAAATAGAGGCCAAATAGTGCTGCCAAAAATAATTCAGCAGGATTCAACATATTTGTCTTTAAAATTTTGATATGTTTCCTATTGTGTTTTTTCTCTATGGAAAGCAAGAACAGAATCACAAAGGTAGTAACCATTGGACCCAATACCCAAGGCAATTCGGCCAGACCTAGCCTCCACTTATAAATTAAATATATCCCATATCCAATAGTAAATCCAAGATAACTTGTTCCTAGTGAATGAAAAA
>CAYWIC010000293.1:0-1928 GCA_964458115.1 uncultured Anaerolineales bacterium
CCTACAACCAATGGCTTAAAAGGCCACTGCTCTGCCATTGAGCTACGCGCCCGTGATGCGCTGAATTCTATCACGCAGATATTTGATCGTCAACATAAACCTTGACTTTTTTCTCCTTGATAAGTAGTATCTAACCGCTAGAAATCGTTGAACTCAGACATTATTAGGAGCATGAACGCATGAGTGATTTGTTATACGTTACTGAAGAAACATTCCAGGAAGAAGTCCTCGATGCCGATACCCCCGTGTTGGTAGATTTTACTGCCGTTTGGTGTGGACCTTGTAAGATGCTGGACCCCATTGTCACTGAATTAGCCACAGATTGGGACGGCCAGGTTAAAGTCGTCAAGCTCGATGTGGATACCAATCAAGGGATCGCAATGCAGTATCAGGTAATGGGGGTTCCTTCCCTATTGCTCTTCCAAAATGGTACCGTCAAGGAGCGCATGACGGGATATCGACCCAAGAAACAGATCGTCAAAAAAATTTCAGCACATATCTAACCCCACAATTCCGTGACATCCATAAGCACGAAGGGGATTTCCAGAAAAAAAAGAAGACCCGATCTCATTTCAAGATCGGGTCTTTCGTTTCAATAGAAATTGGTCTTGAGTCTTAATTGGGTTATAAACCCGCTGCATTACGTAGCGTGTCAGCCTTATCAGTACGCTCCCATGGTAGATCCAGATCATCACGGCCGAAATGCCCATAGGCGGAAACTTGCCGGAATATTGGTCGGCGGAGGCCCAAATCTCGAATGATAGCACCAGGACGCAAATCGAAGTGCTCAATGATCAGGTCTGCGATCTTCTCATCGTCGATTTTCCCAGTTCCGAAAGTTTCTACATTGACGCTCAAAGGATGGGCCACACCGATGGCGTAAGCTACTTGAATTTCACAACGTTCGGCTAGCCCGGCAGCCACAACGTTCTTGGCTGCCCAGCGAGAAGCATACGCTGCTGAGCGGTCAACTTTGGTGGCATCCTTGCCACTGAAGGCACCACCACCGTGTCGTCCCATGCCGCCATAGGTATCGACGATGATCTTTCTCCCAGTTACGCCGGCATCCCCCTGGGGGCCGCCGATCACAAATCGTCCGGTCGGGTTAGTAAAGATTTTCAATTCATCGTCTACCATCTCAGGGGGCAGAACAGGATTGATGACATGCTCGATCAAGCCAGCACGAATGTCTTCTTGTGTCACATCGTCGTTGTGTTGGGTGCTGATCAGGACCGTGTCAATACGAACTGGTTTTCCAAAAGCATACTCAACGGTAACCTGGCTTTTGCCGTCAGGGCGGACCCAGGGCAAAGTGCCATTCCTGCGCACTTCAGCTAATTTCAAGGTAAGTTTGTGTGCCAGGTAGATTGGCATAGGCATAAGAGCGGATGTTTCATTGCAGGCGTAGCCAAACATCATTCCCTGATCACCAGCGCCAATGGCTTCGATTTCTTCTTCAGTCATATCGCCGCTTTTGGCTTCGAGAGCTTTATCGACTCCCATAGCGATGTCGCCAGACTGTTTGGCAATCGCGACCAGAACACCGCAGGTATTTCCATCGAAGCCTTTCTTGGCCCGGTCATATCCGATTTCGGTGATCACTCTGCGAGCCAACTCATCATAGTTGAATTGCGCTTGCGTAGTGATCTCGCCCATCAATACGACGAAACCGGTTTTCGTGGCGACTTCGCAGGCGACTCGGGAATAGGGGTCCTGCTCCAAGCAAGCATCCAAGACCGCGTCGCTTATTTGATCGCACATTTTGTCTGGATGACCTTCGGTGACAGACTCTGAAGTAAAGAGTAGTTTTGGTGAATTCATAAAGGTGGTTGTCATACTTACCTCCAGGTAAAGAAAAAGCCCCTCTAGCTGTGAGGGGCAATGCACGCTAATGTACAGCACCCTCTCATCTTCCAGAATATCCCTCT
>CAYWIC010000294.1:0-1915 GCA_964458115.1 uncultured Anaerolineales bacterium
ACAATAAAAATCGACTGTGCCACGCTATCCGAAGGTCAGCCAGCTATATCTCCTGAATTAAAGGGGAAAATGGCAAAATTATCCAAACTAATCGATCAAACAATTATAGCCGTGCGTGATCTGGCCTATGATTTATGGCCGCCTGGTCTGGATGAAATGGGACTTGTGAAGGCGCTTGAGATATACTGTGAAGAGTTTTCTGAAAATAGTGGAGTTGCAGTTGACTTTCAATCGGCCGGTATAGATAAGTTAATCTTTGATCTTGATATTGAAATTCACCTTTACCGTTTGGTTCAAGAAGGCCTGAACAATATCCGCAAACATGCCGATGCCGGCCAGGTGACCATCAAGCTGGTGGGAGCGTCCCCGAATATCATCCTGCGTATTGAAGACGACGGCAAAGGTTTTGATGTAAAGGCACGGGGGCTGGCATTAGATAATAAGAAACGGATGGGCCTTCGAAGCATGCAAGAAAGGGTCAACCTGCTTCAAGGCCGAATAACGATTCAATCACGCCCGCAAAAGGGCACCAAAATATTTATCAAATTTCCTTTTAAGGAGTAAAATAGTGAGTCGGAAGAAACGCATCTTAATCATTGATGACCACCCTCTCTTCCGTGAAGGCCTTAAGACGATCATAGGGCGCGCCACCAAGTATGAGGTGGTCGGGGAAGCAGGCAACGGGCGTCAAGGACTGCAAATGGCCAGAAAACTCAAGCCTGATCTGGCCTTAGTCGATATGTCCCTACCGGATCAAAGTGGACTTGAACTGATCCGTGACATTTTAAAGTTGTCATCCAAAACCCGTGTTATGATCGTCAGCATGCATTCCAAAATAGACTATATCGTAAAAGCATTTCAGGCCGGCGCCCTGGGCTATTTGGTCAAGGAATCGGCCACAGAGATGCTCCTGAAGGGAATTGATCATGTCTTAAAAGGTGATTATTTTATGGACACTTCGGTTTCCCATCAGGTGGTAAAAAAGCTCGTTGGATTGCCGGCCAAGGAGGCGGTTGCGACCGGTACCAGCTACGACGCGCTGACCCCCCGAGAGCAGGAGGTCACTGTCCTGTTGGCCGAAGGTCTGTCTACAAACCAGGTTGCCGATAAACTTTTCATCAGTTCCAAAACGGTTGAAAACCACCGCTCTAATATTATGCGCAAGTTAGGGCTGCACAGTACAATCGAGCTGGTACGCTATGCTGCAAAGTTAGGTCTTATCGACATAGATCTCTGGAAAGAATAACCCCCCTCATTAATGTGCCGTCAAATCGGAATCCTCTCTGTGGTATGGGGGAATCCCCGCCCTGGGAGATATCCTCAGATAAAATGAAGCTATCTCCCTATGGACAAAATTAATAAGGTCGGTCATAGATAATCTATCGATCAATTCCATTTAATGGTCTCGTATGCGTACGGGAGGCTACATCTCTTACGCTTGGAAGGGTGGCCCTTGTGCTGCCCTTCCAATATTTTATTTTGCTTCTATCTCCATTGAGCGAAAATCTCAATTGTTAGCTGTCATTTTATAGACAAAATCAATATCCGCTGCACGGGATAACAGGAACAGCATATCATGACAGATTTTCCCACTAATCCCCGAGTTCTGATCGTGACCCCTGAAGTCACCTATCTTCCCAAAAGCATGGGAAGCAATTCCAACAACTTGAATGCTAAAGCAGGAGGGCTTGCCGATGTTTCGGCAGCTTTGATAAGTGAACTCTATAGACAGGGGGCTGATGTCCACGTGGCCCTTCCGGACTATCGATCAATATTCAACGGTCATTTGCCCCCACTTATTATCAGGTAACTGAATACAATAATAAAAAGCGTCCCCGACGAAAGAATCCATTTGGCCCAGGACAGGGCTTTTTTCTATCTTAGTCATATCTATTCATGTTATGAGTTTGAAAAC
>CAYWIC010000295.1:0-1904 GCA_964458115.1 uncultured Anaerolineales bacterium
ACAACGGAAAGCTGGGCTGTTCACTGCCTCTACCGGTAACCACGGACAGAGTATTGCCTATGGAGCACGGGCCATCGGTATCAAGGCAACCATCGCTGTCCCAGAGATCGCCAATCCCGGTAAAGTCGCCGCCATGCGCGGCTTGGGAGCAGAGGTGGTTTTTCATGGGCACGACTTCGATGCAGCACGAGAGTGGATCATGGGCGTGGCAAAGGAAAAAGGCGGCACCTTCGTCGGCCCGACAGATGAGCCATTGATCCATGGAGTAGGGACATACGCGCTTGAAATCCTGGATGATCTGCCGGATGTAGACGTGATCCTCGTCCCAGTGGGTGCCGGCAGCGGCGCCTGCGGTACCAGCATCGCTGCTAAGAGCATCAATCCAAAAATAAAAGTCATCGGGGTTCAGTCAGCGCAAGCCCCAACGATGCAATTGAGTTGGAAATCGGGGGAATTGGTCACCGCTCAAATGGAGACCTTCGCTGAGGGAATTGCTACCCGCGTCCCATTCGAGAACACCCAACGCATCATGCGTAAGTACCTGGACGACTTCGTTCTGGTTGACGATACAGACATCGAAGATGCGATCCGCATTTTGTTGGAACATACTCATAACCTGGCTGAAGGTGCTGGCGCCGCCCCGTTGGCCGCTGCGTTGGGAATGAAAGATCGCTTAGCTGGGAAAAAGATCGTATTAGTGATGAGTGGTGGGAATTTGTCGTTAGAGAGATTGAAGAAAATTCTTACCTAACCATAATTAATCTCAGATCAATAGGATGAACCCATTCAAGATATGCCGTTTTTGGCAGACGTCTACGATTTCATCCCAAAATGTTATAATCAGCGCGCTATGACAGAAAACGTCTTCAATAAATGGAAATCCGGGTTGGCGCGCACCCGTAAAACCACCTTTGGACGAATCTCCAACTTCCTTGGAACCAGCCAGATCAACTCCGAAACCTGGGATGATCTCGAAGCCTTATTCATCCAGGCGGACATGGGCTTAGAAGCCACCGAAGAAATCATCGAGGCTTTGAAGGAACGCGTACATGAAGGTGGGCTGACCCAGGCAAATGAATTAATCGAGGCAATCAAATCAGAAATGCTGACCCGGTTGGATTCCCCCCCCGAAATAGCCTTCACAGATCAGCCCAGCGTGATCTTGATCGTTGGCGTCAATGGTTCAGGGAAGACGACCAACATGGCGAAATTAGGGGCCAGATTTCTGGAACAAGGCAAGCATGTCATCTTTGGGGCGGCGGATACCTTTAGGGCAGCAGCAATCGATCAACTTCAAATTTGGGGAGATCGTTTGAATATTTCCGTGATCGCCGGGCAACCCGAGGGCGATCCTGGGGCTGTGGCTTATGACACTGTCCAGGCTGCCATAGCCCGCAATATAGATATTGTCATGATCGATACGGCCGGTAGGCTGCACACCCGCTTCAACTTGATGGAGGAACTCAAGAAAGTCCACCGAGTGGTGGGCAAAGCGCTTCCAAGCGCCCCTCATGCCGTCTGGTTGGTGATGGATGCTACTACAGGGCAAAATGCCCTGCATCAAGCACGCGCCTTCAAAGATGCCGTCCAGGTAACTGGGGTGATTCTGGTAAAATTGGATTCATCAGCGCGTGGCGGCATGGCCTTCGCCATCCAAAGAGAACTCGGTTTGCCGATCTTATTCGCAGGTTTGGGTGAAGGTGCAGAAGACCTAGAACCCTTCAACCCAGAGGCATTTATCGAAGGCATACTGGCTGACTTCAGCTAAAAGCTAAACTTCTCTACCCCTAAAGGGGTGCTTCGCAAGAAGTTTCAGTAAATCACAGATTCAATCTTTGAGCGCTTCCTAGCGGCGACTTTAGTCGCTTTTCCATGAAATCTGTAATAATCAACGACACTTTGAT
>CAYWIC010000296.1:0-1852 GCA_964458115.1 uncultured Anaerolineales bacterium
GTGCTATGAAAGGCAGTAGAATGATTTTTCTCATTGCTCAGATTGAGTGAGTTGAGTACGCAGCAGGATCGAATTGCCAACGATCCAAGTGACAGTAGCCAGTAAAAGTAACCAAAGGATGGGTTGTATAGGTATTCCCAGAGAAAGGGGTAAACGAACAGAAAAGAGTTGACTGGTTGTGCCAATCAGTGAAAACCACTCTTGAAGCCAATAGCTCAAGTTTGTAGAAAGCATTGCAAGAATATCTCTCCCATTTTCCAAAAGAGAATTTGTCAAAGGGCTGTTAAAAATGAATGGCACTGTGATGGCAATCAACCCTAAAGCCAGGATTCCCTGAAGGATCAGCAGCCACCACCAAATCGGAGCCAGAACCGCCCCCCTTTTTATGGCTGTCAAAACCTCGGGAGTAAGATCGCGCATTATCGGTTCATCGGGTAGGGTCTCGACTGTCGAAAAGAGGGCATTGAATTCTGATAGTCGTTCACGACATGTTTTGCATGCTTCCAAATGGGTTTCGATTTCGTCCAGTCTATCCTTGGGGAGTGCCTGGTCTATAAATTCGAATAGCGCATCTTCAGAGAGGTGGTGAGAGGGTAAGTTATCCATATTCATAAGCATTCTCAAGTTTTTTTGCCAACAGCTTGCGTGCACGGAAGAGGTGGCTCTTGGCGGTATTAAGCGGCAAATTCAGCGCGTCGGCGATCTCCTGGTAGTTCATTTCCTGAAAGTGACGCAACTCGATCACGGCTCGGAAATGGGGCGGCAGCTCGAGCAGGGCTTGACGAATTTTAAGGTTTCGTTCCAGATGTTCTTGTGCAATTTCAGGGTTGGCTGAATTTGTAGATATAAGGGTCACTTCATCCTCAAGCGCTTGTATGATTGGTTGTTTGCGCTTGAGATAATTCAAGCAAAGGTTTGTGGCTATTCGCCTGATCCAAGGGCCGAAAGGTCGATCGATATCGAATGTGTTCAAACGCTGATAGGCTCGAATAAAAGTGTCTTGGGTCAGATCTTCAGCGCTCTGGTGTTCACCAAGCATTCGATAGCAAACATTGAATACCGAACTTTGATGCAGTTGCACCAGTTTTCCATAAGCCTCATTATCTCCATGCAAAGTCTGCTGGACGAGATGGCCATCGCTGTCGTTGGGCATATCTATAGTTTATACATCCTGGTGTCCAAAAAGTTGCAGTTATTGCAAAATTGTTTTTATCGGGGAATTTCGACAACTTTGAATAAGTAGACTCCGTAATGTGTCCTGAAATAAGTTTGGGTAGGAGCGCGGTTCCTGGCAGGAACCGCGCTCTTAGTTTGTAAAGATACTATCCGAGGTGGCTGAAAATATTGTCATGATTGCTTTTACCTCGAAGGGAAGATTACCATGAGTAATGTAATCCGAACTCATGAGCGGGGATACGGCTATAAAATAAAAAAGTTGTGTAATAATTGCTACTTGATTAAATAATATAATTATTGTATACTGAGACCTGGCGTTAGGGAAAATGCTGGGTTGGGTTTTGTGCCGAGCGTGAATTGTATTGAAAGGAGGCCATATTGGTATATATTCGATGACTGAAGGATGATCGAAGGATCATTATAGGATGATTATAGGATATTTGTATGCACATCTGGATCCGTATTTGTGCAGGCGTGATGAACTCAAAAGTATTTCTTAGATTGAGGAATTAGGGGTTTCGTTTGATATGCTCGTGAGTTTTCCAAAACAATTGAGACATCTCGACTATAGCCACTGAAAAAATGTAGAGCTTAAGGAGGCAAAACAAATGGCCAAGGTAAAAAAGAATGTTGTCATTCAGGGATTGAGCGGAACGATAGGAGACCAATTGGTCAT
>CAYWIC010000297.1:0-1851 GCA_964458115.1 uncultured Anaerolineales bacterium
CTTTTCCCATCTCAATCAGGGAAACCCTCCTGAGATTTGTCAGTCAATCAGATCCAATGGCTGAGAAATTCTATGGAATTTCATCCGATGAAGCGATTGGGAAATTAATCTCAGAGATTGTATCGGTGGATGTCGGCGATACTCGATTTACTCAGGTATTATCAACAATTCATGCTCAAGGAGAACATCGATACGATTCGGAAATTATGATCGATGGTGAACGACGCCGGGTATCTTCCCGTTTGGCCGGAATTTTTGATGCCAAAGGAAGTTTGATAGGCTATGCCCGTTTCAGCCGTGATATTTCCAATAGCGTGGCTGCTGAGGAGGCACTCAGGGAATTATCTTTGATTGAGGAGCGCAATCGGTTAGCGCGTAACTTGCACGATTCCATGACCCAATCGATCCACAGCCTTTCGCTGACTGCAAAAACTTCTCGCTCGATGATGGATAAAGAACGATACCAATCGATGCATGAACTGCTTGATATTCTTGTAGATGGTACGGAACAAGCTCACAAAGAACTGCGCTTGCTGTTGCACGAACTTCAAGTTGTCCCCGATGAAGAGACCGATCTAATAGACATCTTACGTACCAGGTTGGAGAATGTCGAGCAACGAGTTGGCGTTGCAACCAATCTTCAGGTAGACGGCATGTGGCATGTCGAAAAAGCGGTTGAGATTGAAATCTACTATATCGCTCAGGAAGCGCTCAACAATGCGCTTAAGCATGCAGATGTTAGTGAGATAAACATCAACATTTTGGGTACTCCTGCGCGAGTTGAGATGTTGGTTACAGATAATGGTGGTGGGTTTTCAAATCCTTTGAATGGCCAGATCGAACTCGAAGCAATGGAGGGTCTCGGAATGGGAATACCAAATATGGTTTCTCGAGCTGAAAAGATTGGGGGCAATATGCACATCGTGTCCAATCCAGGCGACGGGACTGAAATTCATCTAATCGTGGAGATATGAAAATGAAGACGATCCGCATTCTGATCGTAGATGATCATCCCTTGATGCAGCGGGCTCTGAGAGCTGCTATTGAAACAGAAAATGATCTATCCGTTATCGCAAGTGCGAAGAGCGGCATTGTGGCGCAGAAGCTTGTATCAGATCAAAAACCAGATGTGGTCTTGATGGATTTGCTCATGCCAGGGGGGAGCGGCATTGATGCAATCGAAGCCATCCGTGCATCCCATCCAGAAATTCGAATATTGGTAGTAACCAGCCTCGAAGATCATGAACACGTTATGAACGCAATCAAGGTTGGCGCCCATGGATACCTCACAAAGGCTGCCGATACAGATGAATTGGTCAAAGCAATACGCGTAGTAAATGACGGACAATCTTATATGCCCCCGAATATTGCTGCCAAGCTCATGAGCTCGGTACGCGATTTATCGAATGATCCTCAACGAGAGCCAAGCCCGATGGATGAATTGACTCAACGTGAATTGGAAGTATTCCAATTGGTAGGTCAAGGCCAATCGAACGCAAAAATTGGCAAAACATTAGTTATCTCGAAAAGCACGGTAAATGTTCATATTCATAATATTATGAATAAACTTGGGTTCGAAAAACGCAGGGAGTTGGTTGCTTTTGCAGCTCAGCGGTTGACTTTGTAGTAAAAAGTCCTCGGTCTCTTAAAACAAGTTGGGCACCTTCCAGTTCTAAGCGGACACCAGAAAGAATTTTAATTTCCTGTCATTCTGAACCCCGCAGGGATGAAGAATCTCTGCCCCGCCGTCGGCGCCCCCATGGCGAGGGCAGGAGACTCATCGCTCCGCTCAGAGTAACTGTGATAAAAGTCAACTAAAAGATTCCTTAAACAAACTGCCAGGTCTCTTGC
>CAYWIC010000298.1:0-565 GCA_964458115.1 uncultured Anaerolineales bacterium
TTTTGGGCGGTGTATCTATGTGGGAATTGCTACAGGGGTGTAGTCAGCGACACGACATCTTACAAATTATTTGAGCTTAACGATAATTGAAGGTCTACTTGCACCTCTCATGAGGCGCAAATGGCCAGAATATGGGTGGAGGGCACATTCCTGCGCGGCAAAATGTTGGGGTGTTGTCAGGCGACGTGGTTTGTAACTATGCTTTTTTGGATTTCTAGGCATGGTCTTCTTGCACCACCCCTGTGGTGCAAGTGGCGGGAATGGGCAAGGAAACCCCATTCCCGCGCAGTCCTGTTCTACCCATGATAAAAAAAGCAGGCCAACTGCCTGCTTTTTAAATTAACAGCTTCAGCACATCTGAAACTCTTTGAATCTGAATTAACATTTTTTTTGCTCAGTTATCCATAATTGAATATTTCGCAGCATTTCTTTCATTTTATAGGGCTTTGTTACGTAGGCTAACGCTCCTGCTGCGATCATGTATTTTATCTGCTGTTTCGTAGCATCTGCGCTCAAAGCAACAACTGGAATTTGATTTGTCCGTTCATCTCCCTTGAGTTCCCGT
>CAYWIC010000298.1:578-1758 GCA_964458115.1 uncultured Anaerolineales bacterium
CATGTCCTTGCATATCGGGTAAACGAAGATCTAGAAAGATCAAGTTAGGTTGTTGTCTTGCCATTTCGAGACCGCACTTACCGTCTTCCGCCCATAACAATTGAACCTGGGGAAAATCAGCCAATCCTTGTTTCAGCAATATGTAATTCGCTTCGAAATCTTCAATGTATAGAATTGTACACGCTGGAAGTGATATCTCTGATATATCGACTATCTGGGTGTCCAAATCAGAGGGTTCTTTAGATTGACTAGCAGCGGGTAGATCAACCCAAAATTTGGAGCCTTGACCTAGTGTACTTTCTACACCAATTTCACCGTTCATCAACTCTACTAAATGCTTGGAAAGAGTTAAGCCAAGTCCCAACCCTTCAGCATCACTATGATTTTCACCTAACCGTGCAAAAGGTGTGAATAGATCGTCTATCGATTCATGGCTGATTCCGATTCCATTATCTTGAACAGTAATTCGCACAGTCTGCTCCACCAAAGCTTCACATGATAAGCTGACCTTGCCACCGACATGATTGAATTTGATAGCATTTGTTATTAGGTTCAGCAATACTTGATGCAAACGCTGTTGGTCGGCTATAACAAAAACAGATTCCGAATTAGCTTGCTTAAACTTTAGACCAACTTGTTTTTGAGCAGCAATTTGGTTACACAAAGAGATGATTTCTGATAAGACGGAAATCACATCCACGTCTTCATGCAAAATTTTGAATTGTCCCATTTCTATCCGAGAAATATCGAGAATTTCATCGATCAAGTGGAGCAAATGTTCACCCTCAGATTCGATAAAACTAACACTTTTACGCTGAGCAGCTGTGAGCGGTTCTTTCTGATCCATATCCAGAATTTGGGCAAATCCTAATACCAAATTCAGCGGTGCCCGCAACTCATGGGACATTCGTGAGAGAAATTCATTCTTAGCACTATTGGCTTCCTCCAGTTTAGCCACAGTATCTCGCAATTTTGCATTAGTAATTGCCAGTTCTTCGGTGCGGTGAGTAACAAGGTCATCTAATTCAATGTTTAGATTCTTGAAATCAGTTAGTGCCTTTTCCAAACTGTGCGAATATATCCAGGAAGTAAAAGCAATTGCAAAAAATCCAAATCCAGCAAAGTAGAATTCTGGGATAAAACTCATTTGGATGCCGACAATAATTGTTTCTATTGTAAT
>CAYWIC010000299.1:0-1742 GCA_964458115.1 uncultured Anaerolineales bacterium
TTCGACGCCGAATATAGACCGAATTGCTGAAGAGGGTATGCGTTTCGAAAACTGTTTTTGTACCAACGCGATATGTACGCCAAGCCGGGCATCAATCCTCACCGGGACCTACAACCACGTAAATGGAGTGACCACACTTGCCACGCCTATGGATAACCGCCTTCAGACATTCCCAAAAATGCTGAGGGAGAACGGCTATCAAACAGCAATATTCGGAAAATGGCATTTGGGAGAGGGCCCTGCTCATTGCCCGACAGGATTTGATGATTGGGCAGTGTTGCCCGGGCAAGGACGCTATCATAATCCTGAATTCATCTTCAAAGGTCCCAACGGTGGGGTTAGAAAAACAGCACATGGTTATGTGACTGACCTGATTACTGATATGTCCATCGAATGGTTGAAAGGCAGAGATCCTGGTAAACCATTCTGTCTTCTTCTTCATCATAAAGCCCCTCACCGTCCATGGTATCCGGATGAGAAGCATATGCTAATGTTTCTAAACGAAGATATACCTGAACCTGATACCTTATACGATAATTATGAGAACCGTGCCTCTGCAGCTGAGGCTGCGGAAATGCGAGTAGGCCCCCACATGACCAGTGAAGACCTTAAATGTGAGGTGGCAAAAGAACTGCCTGAGATGGAATTGCGCAAGTGGGCGTATCAGCGCTATATCAAAGATTACCTCAGGGTTGTGGCTAGTATTGACGATAATGTGGGGCGTATTCTTGATTATCTGAGTGTTGAAGGTTTGGAAGAGAATACAGTAGTTATCTACACCTCGGACCAGGGTTTTTTCTTGGGGGATCATGGCTGGTATGACAAACGGTTTATGTACGAGGAGTCACTGCGGATGCCCTTTATCCTTCGATATCCCAAAGAAGTCGGATCTGGTACGGTAAATGACGATATTATCCTCAATGTAGATTTTGCATCCCTGTTCCTCGATTTGGCTGGGATTCCAATCCCAGATCATTTTCAGGGCCGCAGCTTTCGAGACCTTTTATGCGGTGAAACTCCACAGGATTGGCGCCTGTCGATGTATTACCGATACTGGATGCACAAGGCACACCACAATGTGTATGCCCATTATGGAATTAGAACTACGCGATATAAGCTCATCTACTACTACGCTGATGCATTAGGGCAGCCTGGAGCAATTGATGAACCCTATGAGCCGGAATGGGAGCTCTTTGATCTGCAGAAAGATCCTTATGAATTGAACAACTTTGTCTACGACCCTGATTATGCTGGTATTTTTGACCATTTAAGACAGGAACTTCACCAACTACAAGCGGCACTTGGCGATGAACGTTATCCCGATGACATAGAATGATGAAAAGCAGCTTTTGATCTAATTCTTTCAATTAAAAATGATCCCCACTTTTTGTGGGGCTTTTTGTTCAGCATCATCAACCGATTACCCTTGTTATCTCAAGCTTCAATTGATCTTGATCGCGTTGGAGTATCTCCCAGACAATAGGCAGTTTGACTTGATCATAGCCGTGGACGATGGTATATCTTGTTCTGAACAAGGATGACTAGAAACCAGTACTTCAGTAACCTATTCTCCCCTCAAGGGTTACATCTGGTGACTGAGTAAGCTACTCAGATGTCATCAGAAGGCTGTGAATCCCTCGAGAGAAGACCAATCAAAGAGAGTCCCGAAACCTTCCTCAAATTGGAACTCATAAACATAATTTATTAACATAAATCCAATAAAAAATTTATCGTTCTTGAAT